>JAZLJQ010000028.1:0-32882 GCA_045617965.1 Prevotella sp. | reverse complement strand
TCTTGTGGCAGATGAAGCATTCCATGACTTCATCTTCCGTGAGATATTCAAGCGGAGCCTTACAGATAAGGCATTCGTCGTGAGATTGTTCTTTATTCATCGTATAAGTGGTATGCTCTTATGGTATGGAATGAAAAGATGTTATTTTGGAACGATCCAGCATCCCTTCGCATTGCTTCCTTCTCTTTCAACATGTACCAAGGATTTAAGTTGGATAATATCTCGTTCAATAGTTTTTTATATTTACGGACATCATTACGGACATTTTTATAGGTCCAGAGAATTTTCGTTCAACAGGAAGTCGTATATACTCATAGTCGTAATGCCATGTTCGTTATGGTGAACGAGGCATTCCTCACCAAGTACGATAATTTTCTTGAACGAATCATCTACCCTAAGTAGTGAAGCCTGTTCCTGTGCTACCTTTTCTTCGCTCTCCATGCGGAATGCCGATTGGATGTAATACCTACGGCTTCCTTGGTTGCAGACAAAGTCAATCTCCAGTTGAGAATACTTCTGTTTGCCTTCTTCATCCCTGACTTTGATAGGAACTACTCCCACATCCACATTGAAGCCCCTTACAAGAAGTTCGTTGTAGATGATATTCTCCATGATGTGTGGCTTTTCGTCTTGCCTGAAATTGATGCGTGCGTTGCGAAGTCCTAAATCAGAAAAGTAGTACTTGGATGGCGTGTCGATGTAGTTCTTGCCCTTCACGTCATACCTCATAGCCTTTGACACGAGGAACGAATCACACAGGTATTCCAACCAGGATTTTATAGTCTCAGGTGAAACTCTTTCATTCTTCACTGACAAGAACGTGTTTGCTAACTTACGTGGATTGGTAAGACTGCCTACAGATGAGGAAATGATATTGATAAGGTCAGATAGTTCGTCTTCCTTTTGGACATGGTAGCGGTCCTGGATATCCCTTATATACGTTTCCTCAAACAGCCCTTTCAAGTATTCCGACTTACCCTTTTCCTTTGGTATGGAACAAATCTGTGGCAATCCTCCGTAGGTCATATACTCGTCAAGAGCCAGTTGCTTGCTGCCTTCATATACGGAAAAGAACTCGCTGAAAGAAAGCGGCATGACGCGTATTTCAAATCCTCGTCCACGAAACTCGGTGATGACATCCTACCACAGGAAACGAGCGTTAGAACCAGTCACATAGACATCCGCATTTGGAATATGGAGATATGAGTTCAGTACATCCTCAAATTCACTTACGAGCTGCACCTCGTCAAGCAGAATGTAATACTGCCCTTTATCGGTCATCTGGCTGTCAATGTGTCCAAGCAGTGCGTCAGGGTCACGTAACTTGTTGTTGCGCCTGTCTTCTAGATTGACTTTTATGATATGTTGCTCATCTACACCCTGGTTTTTCAGCCATGACGTAAAGATATTGAAGAGCAGGTATGATTTGCCGCTACGTCTGATACCAGTGATGATTTTTATCATTCCATTACCTCTGCAGTCAATCAACTGTTGAAGGTATAAATCACGCTTTATCTCCATTTCGTTTAATTTTTATTGAACATGTGAAATAAATATCAACTGCAAAGGTACTAAATTATTCTCAATCAAAAACAAATTCTATGAGAAAAATTGCTGATAATTGCTAAAGACTGTAAGAAATCAGAGATTTTCTTGCAACAAACACGACTTTTACTTCCTTGATGTTCTCATCTTTGTCCACCGAAGTAGATATTTCGACCATCAGGTAGGGTGCTCCTTTTGCCCGATGACATATACCTTGCCTTGCACATCTTTTGTCGAAATCTGATAGTGTTTGTGATAAAAGTTCATCTAGACGATTCTATATGTAAGACGTAGAACAGCATGATGACAAGATGCTGATACCATCAAGACGCTTCACGTAGGCTTTGCTTTTGGACATTTCACGGCTGATTAGCATAAATTAACCCACGATATAAAATTTTATCTAAAAAACATAATTTATTATTTCCTTTTTCGCTCACCTTATACTAACTTCGCACAGATTTTTTTTAACAACAATGAAACACATAAACCCATTTTTTGAAAAATATACCACACCACATTATACTATACCCTTCTCCAAAATAACAATCAAAGACTACGAAGAAGCCATAACCGAAGGAATACGAAGAGATAACGAACAACTACACGAAATACTCACAAATACACAAAAACCAACTTTTGAAAACACTATCATCGTAGAACAATCTGAAGAACGCAATTGGTATTTTGGACTCCTTGACAGAGCAACAGACGCATTCTTTAATCTGCTCTCAGCCGACTCCAACCCAAAAATGGAAGCATTGGCACGAAAGCTTACACCAATATTGACACAACACGAAAACAATATAATGCTCAATGCGCAACTCTTTGAAAGAGTGAAATATGTGCATCAACATCATAGAAAACTCAACAACGAAGAGAAAATATTACTTCAAGATTACTACGACTCATTCGTACAAAGCGGAGCTTTGCTCAATGAAAAAGGAAAACAACACCTCCGACAAATAACAGAAGAATTATCACTACTATCATTGCAATTCTCACAAAACCTACTGAAAGAAACTAACAATTTTTGTCTATTACTCACAGAAAAGAAAGACCTAGAAGGACTGCCAGAATCGGCAATAGAAGCCGCAAAACAAAATGCAAAGGAAAAAAACAAAAAAGGATGGGTGTTTACACTACACTCGCCATCATACAACACATTCATGCAATTCTCAACACACAATGACTTGAGAAAAAAAATGTATATGGCCTACAACACACGATGTAGCAAAAAAAACAAAACATCAAATATCGAAATATGCATACGCATAATAAATTTGCGTCAACAACTAGCACAAATAATAGGATATAAAAACTATGCCGACATGATAATGCGACATCGTATGGCATCAAATACACGTAACGTCTATCGCTTGCTAAACCGATTGATAAAAGCATATCAACCAACAGCAGAAAAAGAACTCAAAGAACTGAAACAATGTGCAAATAGCAACAAAATTGAGCCATGGGACATGGCATACTATATACATAAACTACAACTGAAAAAGTATAATTTGGACGGAGAAATGCTACGACCATATCTAAAACTTGAAAACGTTATAAAAGGAATCTTCGGACTTTCTACCACTCTATATGGTATTACATTCAAGGAAAATAAAAAAATAGACACCTATCACAAAGATGTAAAAGCATACGAAGTATTTGATAAAGATGGTTCTTATCTGGCTGTACTATATGCCGACTTCTATCCGCGAAAAGGTAAACAAGACGGCGCTTGGATGACAACATTCCAAGGACAAAGCATCAACTCGAAAGGAGAAAATATACGTCCACACATCAGTTTGGTGATGAACTTTACAAAACCAACAGCAAAAAAGCCATCATTGCTGACGCTAAGCGAAGTGGAGACATTTCTACATGAATTTGGACACGCACTACACGAAATATTTGCCAATACAAAGTACGAAAGCCAAAGTGGCACAAATGTATGGTGGGACTTCGTAGAATTGCCATCACAACTCATGGAGAACTACGCAATAGAAAAGCGTTTTCTACAGACATTCGCTACACATTTCCAAAGTGGAGAGATGATGCCCGATAGTTTAATAAAACGCATAGTTAAAAGCCGAAATTTCAACGTTGCTAGGGCATGTTTACAGCAAGTGAGTTATGCATTACTTGACATGACATACCACACACAACAGGAAGAGTTCACCGACGACATCTTCTCGCTTGAAAAGAAAATTTGGGAACACGTTGGTTTACCCAAGCAAGCACTACAGACATGCTTGACAACTCAATTCTCTCATATCATATCTGGAGGATATGCTGCTGGTTATTATAGCTATAAATGGGCAGAAGTACTTGAGGCAGATGTCTTCGCGGTATTTAAAAGGTATGGCATCTTTAATGAAAAAATTGCACAACGATTTCGACAGCAAATACTATCAAAGGGCGGTACGGAACACCCCATGACATTATACAAAAATTTCAAAGGCTCCGAGCCTACAATAGACGCTTTATTGAAAAGAAATGGAATCAAAACAAGTAAAACTAGATGAACGATACCTACGCATGGCGCAAATATGGGCAGAAAACAGCTATTGTAAACGCCGACAGGTAGGAGCATTGGTGATTAAAGATAAAATGATTATCAGTGATGGATACAACGGAACACCAAGTGGATTTGAAAACATCTGCGAAGATAACAACAATACGACAAAGCCATACGTTCTACATGCCGAAGCCAACGCAATAACAAAACTAGCACGAAGCCACAACAATAGCAATGGGGCAACACTATATGTCACAGCATCACCTTGCATAGAGTGTGCAAAGCTCATAATACAAGCAGGCATAAAAAGAGTGGTGTATAGTCAAAAATATCGACTTGATGATGGTATACGCCTTATGGAACGCGCTGGAGTAGAAGTGGTATATTTACCCATAAGTACAAATAAAACGAAATGAAAGAAAAAAACAATAAATTTTTACCACTGATTATGGCACTCTGCGTGGTAATAGGTGTTATCATAGGAGTATTTTATACAAGCCACTACTCCGGAAGCAGACTCAGCATCATCAATTCAAGTAGCAACAAACTCAACAATCTGTTGCACATTATCGATGACCAGTATGTAGATACCGTAAACCTGAACGATCTCGTAGAGTCGGCAATACCAGAACTCTTGGCAAGTCTTGACCCACATTCTACATATGTAACAGCAAGCGAAATGCAAAGCAATAACGATGCACTGAAAGGATCGTTCTCTGGTGTCGGAATCTCGTTTGTCATCCGCGATGACACACTACATGTACAAAATGTTATTGCTAATGGGCCTGCAGAAAAATCAGGTATTGTAGCCGGCGATAAAATAGTAGCTGTAAACGGAAAAACTTTCTGCGGGAAAAATTGTACCAATGAAGAGGCGATGCGCAAACTAAAAGGACCGAAAGGATCAAAGGTAAAACTCGGCATTTTACACTATCGCTCAAAAAAGGTTGAAACATACATTGTCACACGCGATGATATCCCACAAAAAAGCATCAGCGCGTCGTATATGATAAACAAAGAAACGGGATATATACGCATAAAAAATTTTGGAGAAACAACATATGCCGAAATGCTCGTAGCATTGGCAAAACTAAGTACTGAAAACGCACAAAACCTAATCATTGACTTGCGAGACAATACAGGAGGATATCTTGCAAGCGCAGTACAGATACTCAATGAATTCTTGCAAAAAAATAGACTTATCGTATATACAGAAGGACGCAAATCACCACGACAAGAATATCGTAGCGATGGACGAGGTAGTTACCAACATATGCCTATAGTCGTGTTAATAAATGACGTATCGGCATCGGCATCAGAGATTTTTGCAGGAGCCATACAAGACAACGATCGCGGTATGGTCATTGGACGGCGGTCGTTTGGCAAAGGATTAGTGCAACAGCCTATACAATTCCCCGATGGTAGCGAAGTACGCCTTACAATAGCGCGCTACTTCACCCCTTCGGGTCGTTGCATACAGAAACCATACGAAATGGGCGATGAAACATATGGACAAGACCTTTTGGAACGTTACAAAAATGGAGAGTATTTTTCAAAAGACTCAATAAAGAACTCAGGACCTGCCTACAAAACCTCTATCGGACGAATCGTATATGGTGGTGGAGGTATCACACCCGACATCTTCGTGGCAGAAGACACTTCGGCAATCACTCCATACTATACCGAAGCAATCTATTCTGGAAGAATCTTTACATTTGCATATAACTACGTTGATGACAATCGCGCGCAATTAGACCATTTTGCAGATATCAACCAACTCGTAGCATATTTAAAACGCCATAACATCGTAGATAAATTTGCCACTTATGCCAACGAAAATGGGCTGAAACGCAGAAATTTGATGATAAAGCGTAGTCATAGATTACTAGAAGACCTTCTTATCTCGCGCATCATTTACAACAATATGGACGAAACTGCACTTTGTAAATTCAACAATATTGATGATCAAGTTGTTGCAACAGCACTGAAAGTATTTAAAACGGGCAAGGCTTTTCCGAAGAATACTGAATAAAGATGGGTTATATAAATTAGATTGAGATGACTTCGGAACTGACTATGAACTGAAAATATTCAATATATATAGGTTACCATAAGAGATAATATCATTTCATAGTTATAAATACACCTAAATAATGATACAACAAGCAAAGGAAAGACTACGGCTAAAAATGCGTCAGATGCGTGCTTATCATACACAGCAGGAAATGCTCACAACATCTTTGGCTATTAGAGAACGACTACTTGCTGATGATGTTATAAAAAAAGCCCATACCATTGCGGCATACGCATCACTTCCTGATGAAGTCAATACAGAAATGTTGATAGATATTCTTTTTGAGCAAGGGAAAAAAATATTACTACCAGTTGTTGAAGGCAATAACATGTATTGGCGCGCTTATGATGGAAAACAAGATATGAAAAGAGGAGTTTTTTCCATCATGGAGCCACGAAATGGTGAAGTTGTAGCACTCGATGATTGTACAAAGCCTATAGTAGTAATCGTTCCTGGCATGGCTTTTGACGCTCTCGGACATCGACTCGGACGTGGCAAAGGATATTATGATCGCACTTTGTTTAAGATTAGACAGAAAAATATAATTTTGATAGGCATCTGCTATCCGTGGCAAATGGTGGGGAGCGTGCCTACGGAAGGACATGACATAATGATGAATAAAGTGATATGCAACTGAGCTACATATCAATAATAAACTATAAAAATCTCGGTGAAGTGACATTGGAGCTTTCGCCAAATATCAATTGTTTAATTGGCGACAATGGCGAAGGCAAGACAAACTTTGTTGATGCCGTATATTATCTATCGTTTTGTCGAAGTGCATTTTCACATCTTGATTCACAAATCTTACGGCATGGACAAGAGTATTTTTTACTTGAAGGAACTTACAACGATGATGAAGGCAGCCGCGAAATGATAAGTTGTGGTATGCAAAAAGGAAAGAAAAAACATTTTCGTCGTAACAAAAAAGAATATCATCGTCTATCGGAACATCTTGGACTAATCCCTGTCATCATGGCTTCGCCTACAGACACCTCACTCATAGAAGGAAGTGCCGAGGAACGTCGCCGATTGATGGACACTACCATAGCACAATATGATAAAGAATATCTAGATGCACTCACACGTTATGATAAAGCACTTCAACAACGCAATAAACTATTGAAAGATGAAATACCAAACATATCAATGCTAGAAATCTATGAGGAGGAAATGGCTAAGGTGGGAGAAAAAATCTATCAGAAGCGAGACGATTTCATTCATCAAATAACACCAATCTTTCAAGAACTTTATTCTCACATCTCTGAAGAAAAAGAACTAGTAGATATGCAATACATTTCACATTGTCAACGCGCCCCACTATTGGAGGTCATACAACGCGACAGACCAAAAGACATTATAATGGGGTATTCTCTACACGGAGTTCATCGCGATGATATTGAAATGACACTAGCGGGCTATCCCATGAAACGCGAAGGCTCGCAAGGACAAAACAAGACATGTGCATTAGCTCTAAAACTAGCTCAGTTTGAACTGCTTCGAAATCGTAAACATGGGAAAGTGCCTATATTGCTATTAGACGATATCTTTGATAAACTAGATGCAAGACGCGTAGAACAAATCGTGAAGCTTGTTTCAGGCAATGATTTCGGACAAATCTTTATCACCGACACCAATCGTGATCATCTAGATGACATCTTGAATTGCATACACTCTGACTATAAATTATTCTTTGTAAAACAAGGCAACATAACAAATATTAGATAAAAAACATGTTTAGCTATAGAGAAGAAAGTATTGGAGATGTGCTTCGTTCGGTATTGCGTGAAGATGGACTTGAAACACCAATACTCCAACATCGCTTGATACGTATGTGGCCAAATGTTGTTGGCGAAAAGGTGACTCGTTATACGGATAATCTTTACATTCGCAACCAAACTCTTTTTGTTGAAGTGAAAATGCCAGCTTTGCGGGCCGAACTTTCAATGATGCGTTCGCAAATTGTAGAAAAACTAAATACGGCAGTAGGAGCTACAATAATCACCGAAATCCGTTTTCACTAAAGCCATATAAAAAAGCCCCCTCTACGAGAAAACTAGAAAAAAGTTTATCCAAAAATCAAAATACTATTACCATGAAAATTAATCTTAGAATTTTATGTTTCATTTTGGCATCAACGGCTATCCTAATGACAACTGCCACAGAGCATTTTGTAAGTTTTTCCACGGGAGACTTACAATTGAATCCGCAAGGAAAATGTTATATTTATGTTGATCAGCGCGATGAAAAGGGTGTATTGCGAGCTGTAAATGACCTCTGTAATGACTTCTTTCGAGTGACTGGTATTTCTGCTGAAATTACAACAGATACTCAAAAAGCACAAATTATAGTTGGCACGCTTGGACATAGTGATGCAATTGATGCTTGTGCCAAACAATCTGTCATAGACGCCAAACAACTCAAAGGCAAAAGGGAAAAATATATCATAAAGACAACTTCAAAACTCTTCATCGCAGGATCTGACCGTCGAGGTACAATATATGGAATATACGAACTGTCGAAACAAATTGGCGTATCACCATGGTACGATTGGGCTGATGTGCCTATAAATCATAACGAAAAAATTTTTGTCAAAAAAGGTACCTATACCGATGGGGAACCTGCAGTACGATATCGTGGACTATTTCTTAATGACGAAGCCCCATGTTTGACATCGTGGGTTAAAAACATTTATGGCACGGAATATGGAGATCATCGCTTTTATGCTCGTTTGTTTGAACTCATATTACGACTGAAAGGTAATTTTATGTGGCCTGCAATGTGGGCTTGGGCTTTTTATGCTGATGACACAGAAAATAGTCGCACAGCAGATGAAATGGGTATCATTATGGGAACATCACATCATGAACCGATGGCAAGAAATCATGAGGAATGGGTACGCAACCGCAAAAATTATGGAGAATGGAACTACAATACAAATCAAACCATAATAGATCAATTCTTTAGAGAAGGTATAGAACGCATGAAGGGCACTGAAGACATTGTCACTATCGCTATGCGTGGTGATGGTGATGAAGCCATGAGTGAAGAGGCCGATACAAAACTACTTGAGAAAATCGTGAAAAATCAGCGCAAGATAATTGAAGATGTAACAGGACGCCCCGCAAAGGAAACCCCACAGGTATGGGCTTTGTACAAAGAGGTGCTAGACTATTATGATAAGGGTATGCGTGTTCCTGATGATGTCACTATAATGCTGTGTGATGATAATTGGGGCAATGTACGCCGAGTGCCAACAGAAAAAGAACGTTCACATAAAGGTGGATGGGGACTATATTATCATGTAGATTATGTGGGTGCGCCTCGCAATTCTAAATGGCTTAATGTTACACAAACACAACAGATGCACGAACAACTTTCTTTGGCTTATGATCATGGAATAGACCGCGTGTGGATATTGAACGTTGGCGATCTGAAGCCAATGGAATACCCAATACAACTATTCATGGATATGGCTTGGAGCCCAAAAGATTATTCCACTGCAAATATTATTGACCATACACAAGGTTTTTTCTCTACCATTCTCGGTGAGGATCAAGGCAAAGAGGCTACAGAAATATATAATCGTAATTGTCAATATGCAGCACGCGTCACAGCTGAAATGCTTGATTCTCGTACATTCAATTTGGCTTCAGGCGAATGGCGTAAAGTGCGTGATGACTACACACGTCTTGAACGTCGTGCTTTGCAACAATTCATCACACTTCCTAAAAAATATAATGATTTCTACCGTCAAATAGTACTTTTCCCTGTTCAGGCCATGGCTAATGTATATGACATGTATTATGCTCAGGCTATGAATCTTCATTTAGCTACGCAAGCTGATCCTGATGCTAACAAGTGGGCTGAAGAAGTGATACGTTGTTTTAAGCGTGATTCTTTACTCTGCGCGCAATATAATACAGACATCGCTAATGGAAAATGGAATGGATTTATGGTACAGAAGCATATTGGTTATCGCTCTTGGAACGATGATTTTGCACCATTTGATGTGTTACCATATACTGCTAGTGTAAAACCTCGTTCACAATACACTTTTGCTCATAGCAATGGCTATGTTGCAATGGATGCAGAACGCTACTATTCGGCTTCAACACCGGTAGGAACACAATGGACTCTTTACCCCGATTATGGCCGTACACGCAGTGCAATAGCATTGACACCATACACCCATACTAATGTCGAGGGAGCTGCATTGACTTACAGATTTTCGCTTCCCAAAGATTGTCCGGATAGTGTAACAATCCATGTTATTACTAAATCAACTCTCGATTATCTCAATGTTGGAGGACATAAATATGGTGTAGCAATGGATGATGCAACTTCGAGTATCATAAATATGAATGGGACTCTAGTTGACAGGCAACCTTACGTATATTCAATTTATTATCCAACAGTAGCAGCACGAGTTATTGATAAAACTATAACACTACCTATAAGCAAGAAGGAGAATAATATCCACACACTCACTATCACTCCAAAACATCCAGGAATTGTATTTGAAAAGATTGTAGTTGATTATGGTGGTTATAGTCCATCATATCTATTTATGGATGTTTCGCCACTACAAAAAAAGTAGTAAGAAGGCAACCTATATGATGTGTTTAACATTAACGAGCAAAATGAAAAACATTATAATTTAAATTAAATACACCAAAGGTGTAAAAATTTTTAGTATATTTGCCGGCAGATTGAAATATAGACTTTGAAAATATAGAAATTTATGAAACAATTTTTTAAGTATGTCCTTGCTACAATGCTTGGAATGTTCGCCTTCGGATTGATATTAGGCATCTTCTCAATAATCTCGCTCGTCTCTTCGTTGGTATTTGCGTCGGGAAAAACAAATATCGCAGATAATTCGGTATTCGTTCTCAAATTAGATGGAACTGTGGAAGAAAGAGTAGACGAAAACCCGTTGGCGCAACTCTTTGGTGATGCCTTAGGCCAACAAATCGGGCTCGATGAGATACTCTCTGCCATACAGAAAGCAAAACAAGAAGATAACATAAAAGGAATCTTTATTGAAGCAGGCTCATTTTCTGCCGACTCATATGCTTCTGCACAAGCCATAAGAAAAGCATTGGCAGACTTTAAGAAAAGTGGGAAATGGATTCTGTCTTATGCCGATAACTATTCACAAATGGCTTACTACATCTCATCAGTTGCCGATGAGATAATGCTCAACCCACAAGGAGAACTTACATGGTGTGGATTAGGTGGATACCAAATGTTCTTAAAAGACCTTTTGGAAAAATTTGGTATAAAAATGCAATTAGTCAAAGTTGGAACCTATAAAAGTGCACCAGAGAGTTATATGGCAGACAAGATGAGTGATGCTAACCGAAAACAGACAGAAGCCTACCTAAACAGCATATGGAACAATATACTAAAGGACGTATCCGAAAATCGGCAAATTGCTATTGAAAAACTCAATAAATATGCTGATGACTATACTACATTTTACGAACCAAAGACACTCGTTGAACGCAAACTCATAGATAAACTTGTATATAGCAACGAAGCAAAAGCAGAAGTAAAAAAACGTCTTGGCATCAATGATGGCGAAGAAAGTATTGCTAGCTTATTTGAAGGCGGAATAAATCAAGTCACAATTGCAGATCTCAAAGCAATCAATGATGATGATGAGGGCGAAGAAATTGCTGTATATTATGCTTTCGGCGGAATTGTGCAGACATCAACGGAGAGTGCCCTATTTAGTGAGGGCCATCAGATAGTAGCACAAGATGTATGCAAAGACCTAGAACGATTAGCTAAAGATGAAAACATAAAAGCCGTAGTGTTAAGAATAAACTCAGGTGGTGGTAGCGCGTATGCTTCTGAACAATTGTGGCACGCAGTGGAAATGCTAAAAAAAGAGAAACCTGTAGTAGTGTCAATGGGTGGAATGGCAGCAAGTGGAGGATATTATATGAGTTGTAACTCAAATTGGATAGTTGCTGAGCCTACAACAATAACTGGCTCAATAGGTATCTTCTGTATGTTCCCAGATCTAAGTGGACTATTTACAGAAAAGTTAGGAATAAAATTTGACGAAGTAAAGACTAATGCCAATACTACCCTAGGTGCAATGCAAGTGCGTCCGATGAATGCAACGGAATTGGCAATGGTAGAAAAATATGTTCAACGCGGATACAATCTCTTCCTCAAGCGAGTAGCTAACGGACGAAAGATGACTACGGCACAAGTGGATGCCATAGCACAAGGACATGTTTATACTGCCGAAGACGCAATAAAAATAAAACTTGTCGATGAACTTGGAGGACTGACAGAGGCTACGAAAAAAGCAGCAAATTTAGCTAAAATTAAAACCTATCATACCAATAGTTATCCTACACCGGCCGATTGGATAACACAACTATTCTCTTCTGAATTAGGCCAAAGAAACGGCATCCTTGATGACAAGATGCGCCATGAATTGGGAGAAATGTATGAACCAATAAAGTTTGTCAAATCACTTCGCAACCAAGATCGTATACAAGCTCGTATGCCATTCTTACTGAACATTAACTGATGAACAATTATATCAACATAAATAAAAAACTGATGCCGCTAGCATTCCTATACGGAATTGTGGTAGAGATGCGCAATTGGATGTTTGACATCGGCTTGAAGAGAAGCCATAAATTCAGCAAACCTATTATCGGCGTGGGCAATATTACTGTCGGAGGCACCGGCAAAACACCGCATGTGGAATACTTGATAGGGCTTTTGCAAGACAAATGTCGCGTGGCGGTATTGAGCCGAGGATATAAGCGCAAAAGTAAGGGGTTTGTACTAGCAGATGAAAGTGCAACGTGTAAAAAAATAGGTGATGAGCCTTGGCAAATGTATCAAAAATTCCCAAAGATACAAGTCGCTGTTGATGCAAACCGATGTCATGGAGTGAAGAAACTGAAAGATGCAGAGGTTATCTTGTTAGATGATTCTTACCAACATCGATACATTACGCCTGGCATAAACATATTGCTAGTGGATTCCAACCGTATGATAGGTGAAGATAAAATGTTGCCAGTAGGAAGATTAAGAGAACATGCACGCAACAGAAATAGGGCAGATATTATCATTCTAACAAAATGCTCCACAGACCTCAAGCCTATTGATTATCGAGTGCTAACAAAGACTATAGCAGCATATCCTTACCAGAAACTCTTTTTTACGACATTTGAATATAAGGATTTAAGGGGATGTTTTCACTCTAAAACGATTGCTTTAAAAGACTTGAAAGAAAAATTTGTGATGCCACTCTGTGGAATAGCTGTTCCTGAATACATTAAAGACATTCTTGCGCCATTGTGCAAAGGTATCATCCCAATGCCATTTGCCGACCATCATCAGTTTACTGCATCCGACATAAAAACAATAAACAGCACTTTTGCCTCAATGCCTCAACCAAGTGTGATTATCACTACAGAAAAGGACGAGTCAAGAATAAAGTTTCAGCAAGGGTGGTCGAATGAGGTAAAAGAGGCTTTATTCGTCTTGCCTATAGAAGTGAAATTCCTCAATGGTGGTGAAGATAAGTTTAATAAAATAATAATCGACTATGTTACAAAAAATACAGCAAACAGCATTGTGGCTCAAAAGTAGGATGACAACACATCCCGAGACGGCTATCATACTCGGCACAGGATTGGGACAACTAGCCACAGAGATAACAGATACATACGAATTTAGCTATCAAGACATCCCTAACTTTCCTATTTCTACCGTAGAAGGACACTCGGGAAAACTTATCTTTGGAAAGCTTGGTGGCAAAAACATTATGGCTATGCAAGGACGCTTTCATTATTACGAAGGGTACACAATGAAAGAAGTGACATTCCCTATCCGCGTAATGTATGAGCTAGGTATAAAAACACTCTTCGTGTCAAATGCGGCAGGGTGTATGAACTCAGAATTTCGTGTAGGTGACCTCATGATAATCAAAGACCACATAAACATGTTCCCTGATAATCCGCTTAGAGGAAAAAATATACCTACGGGTCCACGATTTCCGGATATGCATCAAACATACGACCCAGAGCTTATTGCTACTGCAAAAGAAATTGCAAAAGAAAAAGGTATTAGGCTCATGGAAGGTATATATATGGGTGTGCAAGGCCCTACATTTGAAACACCTGCAGAATACCGAATGTACTGGCGCATGGGGGCTGACTGCATAGGTATGTCAACAGTGCCAGAAGTAATCGTAGCACATCATTGTGGAATAAAGGTGTTTGGAATAAGCATCGTTACAGACCTCGGCGTTGAAGGACAGGCTGTAGAAGTAAGCCACGAAGAAGTACAAATGGCAGCCAACGAAGCTCAGCCTTTGATGACAGAAATCATGCGCGAGATGATTAGAAGAGCTTGATACAAGTGATTATTATGTTTCCCAATTGATAATTAAGATTCCAAACTTGGTTCGCCTAATTATCTACAAAGTGCAAGAATATAGATTTGTTATGAACTATTAATTGCTTAAATTCACGGACTGTAAGACTTGACTTTTTTATATAATAATAGTAATGACAGATATTGCAACACTTGGAGAGTTTGGGCTGATAAGCCACTTAACTTCCGACATAAAACCTAAGAATGCAGAAACCTTGTATGGCATAGGGGATGATTGTGCCGTGCTTGATTATAAAGGTGAGCATCTGCTTGTTACCACCGATCTACTTATGGAAGGTGTACATTTCGACCTTACCTATATGCCATTAAAACATTTGGGATATAAGTCGGCAATGGTAAACATTAGCGACATCTTCGCTATGGGCGGTGTGCCAAAACAGATTACCATAAGCATCGCACTCTCAAAACGCTTCAGTGTAGAAGATATGGAAGATTTTTATGAGGGGCTACATCGTGCTTGCGATAAATGGAATGTAGATATTGTTGGAGGTGATACCACATCGTCACTTACAGGGCTTGCTATTTCTATTACGGCCATTGGTAAAACAGGGCAAAAACCTGTCTTTAGAAAAGGTGCACAACCTACAAATCTTATTTGTGTAAGTGGAGACTTAGGCGCAGCGTATATGGGATTAAAACTCCTTGAACGCGAAAAAGATGTTTATTATCAGCAGTTTAAGGAGGACTCACACCATAGGATAGATTTCTTGCCAGATTTTGCAGGAAAAGAATATATCATAGAGCGTCAACTCAAACCCGAAGCAAGAGGAGATATTATCGCAAAACTCAATACAAATGGGATACGACCAACAGCGATGATAGATATTAGTGACGGATTGAGTAGTGAGTTGATGCATATCTGCACGCAAAGTCATTGCGGTTGTCGCATATATGAAAAAGAATTGCCAATAGACTATCAAACTGCACTCATGGCAGAAGAAATGGGAATGAGCATAACAACGTGCGCGTTAAATGGAGGTGAAGACTATGAACTTTTATTCACAATTCCTATAGGTGACAAAGACAAAATAGAAATTATTGAAGGAATAAAGATGATAGGCTATATAACAGAAGAGAAATACGGATGCCAATTGATTTCATCTGATGGAAACGAATTTGAACTCAAAGCTCAAGGTTGGAATCCGCTGAAGGAAAAAGAATAATGTACATTATTTATATTAATATCTTAAAAATTTATGAAAAGAATATTTTTTACATTTTGCCTATTGGTGCCATTTGCTTTAGGTATTGCTCAGAATGAAGAAATTAACAACGAAACAGTTTTGCAACTCCTTAAAGAAGGCTTTTCTTCAGATGAAATCATCGGTGCTATAGAAACGAGTTCTACACGCACCATCACTTATAGTCTTGACTATATGCGTAAGCTGAAGGCAGCAGGTGCCGATTCGCAACTGACTACATACATTCAGAAGGTGGCTAAAACTGATTATGGTATGGAGGGTGTGCTATGGTGGAATACAGGTGGTAAGCCACAAAAGATTTTGCGTTCTAATTTTGAAAAAGAAGAAAAAGGTTTTAATCTTGGTACTATCGCCGCTGCAGCAGCTGCTGGTGTCATTGTCGGTGGAGCTGTCAGTGGTGATATTGGCAGTGGACTTGCGGGTGCGGCAACAGGTGGTGCTATCTTATTAGCTTCAACAGGAAAAGACGTTCAAAAGCTCTGTATTATGGGGGCTACGTCAAAAAATGTTGTAAAAACAACACAACCTATATTCCGTTTTTATCTTCCTAAACACGATTCAGAGAGTTTTGCCAAAGAAGCAGCTAATTGGTATACAATAATTATGAACGAAGTGCAGAGCCCGAATGAATTCCAAGTGGTAAAGATGAAATCGAAAAAAAATCGTCGCGTCTTTACCGATGGTGCATCTTATGGTGTGGCTGGTTTTACAGGTTCAAATTCAAAAGGACGTGCAGTTGTAGATTTCAATATAAACGAAATTAATAACAATACGTTTGAGATTACATTCGCTCAGCCACTTGAACCTGGAGAATATGTGTTCTTTTGGAAGAATGGTTTAAGTAATGAGACTTTTAAACAGCATGTATTTGGATTTGATTTCTCAATCCAGTAATCAGTGATATAACAAAAATAAAAATCCGCACCCTATATAATCTATATAATAAGGTGCGGATTTTTATAGATAGCTACTTAATTTTGCGACGAATTTAGCGAAGACGTTGGCAAAGTGGCTTTTCTAAGCTATTCACCAGCTAAGTAAGTGCGAGTCTCACTCGTCTATAGCTTTGTCCAAATTAAGCTTTGACTTGGCATAATTGAAATATCGTGCAATCGAAAACAGAATCAAGTCTCTTACGCTCTGTAGGTGCTCAAGTGAGAAAAACTCGGAGTCCTTATATGTTGAGGTGTTGCCGATATTGCAGGACCTAAAATAAATTTCACTCTGTTCTCACCGCCTCAGTGGTTTATAACTCAGCATAATCTAAACGAGTTTGAGTCTAATGTATGTAAACAGAGATTCCTTTGTGCGGATAATTCGCAATCCATCTGCGATGGGACTCCTTTTGAGTGATAAATCACTTGTATTCGCAGATCTCATGACATTTCGTCATTCGGTTGTCTCAAGCATCACCAATTTAGTGGTTCTACCTACTTGGTCATCGGTTGCCATAATTTGCTTGACGGCTCTGACGTCTACCGCTTAAACAAATAAAACCCCGCAAAATCTTAGAAGACTTAAACGGGGTCAATGAAAGGAGGAAAAAGTGGTACCTCCAGGAATCGAACCGGGGACACACGGATTTTCAGTCCGATGCTCTACCAACTGAGCTAAGGCACCAATAAAATTATTTCACTTTTCACTCAAAGCGGATGCAAAGATAAAAAATATTCGGAAATTATCACAATAGAGTGAAGATAAATCCGAAGTGTGTTAATATTTTTTAACAAATCGGCTGCGCATCTTTTCGTGCGTAGTGTTAAAATTTCACCATACGAATAGCAGAAACCGCAGCTTGTACACCTTTATTTCCACGTTTACCACCTGCACGTGCCAATGCTTGGTTTTTGTCTTCGGCTGTTATCAATCCTAATACTATAGGATTGGTACTTTGCGTGTTGAGTTGAGCAATGCTCGTTGTCACTCCTTGACAAATATATTCTGCATGTTTAGTCTCTCCCTTGATAATACAACCTAAAACGATGATAGCATCTAATTCATCGCGAAGCATCATTTGATGAGCTGCATATACTAAATCAAATGCACTTGGCACAACCTTAATACGTATATTTTCTTCTAGAGCCTCGTTTTCAAGCAATGTGTCAACACAAGCTTTGAGCATGATGCTCGTTATTTCTTTATTGCCTTCACTAACAACAATGCCGAAACACATTTTGGATGCGCTCGGCATTTCTTCTTTGTTGTAGAAAGATAAATTCTCTGCTTCCATATTATTCTGTGACGCGTTCTATATATTTATCAATATCTTGATATACCATAGAATTAACGTACTTCGTCTTGATTTCTTTATAAAGTACAAGGGCATCACTCTTCTTGCCTTGACTTTCAAGAATTTCGCCAGCTTGAATTAAGAATGTTGGTGAAAGACTATTGTTATCGGCCTTCTGGGCAGCCTTCTTCAACATTGCAACCGCATCATCGAGCTTACCATTTTGAGCATATACATTTCCAAGAGCAGCGAGAGATGCTGGAGAAATCATCTGATCGTCGGTAGCATCAAATGCTTCCAAATAGGACTCTGCTTCTTTATACTTACCCATTTGCGCATATGCCAAACCTGCATAAAGTTGTGCAAGATTACCAGCTTTTGTACAACCATATTCATCTGCGACCTTTAGAAATCCCATACATGTCTTGTCACCTTTGAGAGACTTCTCAAATTCTTCTTTATCAAAAAGAGTTTGACATTTAGCCAACTCAGTACTAGCCTTTTCTGCACGTGGAGTGAGAATAAAATTCTTAGCACCTAAAATTGCAGCGATAACTACGAGAATGCCGATAAGTGAATACAATAATGTCTTTTGGTACTTCATCAAAAATGCTTCACTTTTGTTCAGTGTCTCATTTGTTTGATTAACTGGATTTTGTTTAGTTTTTGCCATGTTATATATTTCTTTTAATTATGTCTTATTGTATGCGCACGCATGCGTACCATAATACGAGTTGCAAAGGTAGTAGATTTTTTATTTACAACAAAATATTTTTTTAATGACATAAATGGCAAGAAGATGTAAAGCTGTCACGATAGCGGAAGGCAGAGTCAATATAGAGTAAAAATACACAACATAGCTCACATAAGTAAGCGAAAAATAAGGTTATCGTTCTCTGTAATAATATAAAAATTGCATGAAAGAATAAATTATCAATTGCCAATTAATTACAGAACAAGAATTGTTCGTTTTTTTTAAATGAATTTTTAGCCCAAAGTACATCTCTGTAAAAGCTTAATGACATAATCAAGAAATTAAACCATCCTTACGAGCTTCGCAAACCATCCTTACACCTCTCGCGACCTATCCTTATGGACCACGCTAACTGTCTCGTTTGGTATCTATAACACATGCGATAAAGACACCTTATTATATAAATAAAATGTCGTGCGTTTGACTAGACAAGAACGACAATTTACACACCCGACAATCTACGGTCATAATTAAACATACAAATGCAATACTAATAAAAATATTTGTAAAAATGCTTTTTATATTGTATGTAGCTCTGCCTCCCTATTTAACATTATAACGATAATGAGCGATTTGGGTTTAATTGTTGATTTTTATAAATTTGCATCGCATCAAAATAAATAACTATGAAAAGAATAACCTTTTTCTTACTGCAGATACTCTTTTGCTCAATATGGTGTGAAGCACAAACAACCATGCACAACTTATTAGAGAGAAGAGTAGAACAAGTATTGGCAAAAATGACACTACACGAAAAAGTACAGTTGTTACATGCTCAAGGAAAATTTTCTTCGGCAGGAGTGCCACGACTTGGCATAAGAGAATTGCGATATAGCGATGGACCGCATGGAGTACGTGCAGAAGTCGATTGGAACACATGGGGCTCTGCCAATTGGACAAACGATAGTATAGTGGCATTTCCATCATTGACATGTCTTGCTGCCACATGGAATAGGCAGATGAGTGCACTCTACGGACATTCGGTAGGAGAGGAGTTTGCTTTCCGCGAGAAGAGCGTCATGCTAGGCCCTGGTGTCAATATGGCACGAATGCCACTTAACGGACGCAATTTTGAATATATGGGTGAAGACCCTTGTCTAGCGGGGCAAATGGTTGTGCCATACATCAAAAATGTGCAAAAGTTAGGTGTAGCATGTTGCCTAAAACACTTTTTCGTGAATAATCAGGAGACAAATCGTTTTGGAGTGAACGTAAATGTCAGCAAGCGAGCCTTGAACGAAATCTATCTGCCAGCATTTCAGAAGGCCGTAGTAGAAGGAGGTGTATGGACTGTAATGGGCTCATACAACAAGTGGCTAGGGAAATGGTGTTGTCAGAATGACTCTCTACTCAACGGAATATTGAAACGTCAGTGGGGATTTGATGGTGCCGTAGTGAGCGACTGGGGCGGTGTGCATAGCACAATCGACGCTGCTTTCGGTGGAATGGACATAGAAATGGGAACAAACACAGATGGCAAGACCACAGACCATAGTCATGGCTTCAACACTTACTATCTTGCTGACTCATTTGAAACAATGGTGAGAAATGGAGAAATTCCTGAAGAAATAGTTGATGACAAAGCACGCCGAGTGTTGCGCACTATTTTTCGTACATCTATGAACCCAAATAGAGCTGTTGGAAACATTTGCTCAGCAGAGCATTATGACGCATGTCGACAAATAGCCGAAGAGGGTATCGTGTTGATGAAAAACGAAAAACATCTGTTGCCGATAACTGACGGACGATATAAACGCATCCTAGTGGTTGGCGAAAATGCTACACGCTCGCTGACAACAGGCGGTGGCTCGTCGGAACTGAAAACAAAATACGACTCTGCTCCTTTGGATGCCATACGAAGAGCATTCCCAAATGCAGAGGTAGATTATGCTCAGGGATATTATAGCGGTGAACCGATATATGCTCGCCAACAACTTCTTGACGAAGAGCGACAAGCTTACTTACGGCACGAAGCTTTAGAAAAGGCCGTGGGCAAAGACCTTATAATCTTTGTTGGTGGGTTGAATAAAAATGGGAATCAAGACTGTGAGGATTCCGACCGCAAGGAGTTTTCCCTTCCCTTTGGTCAGCCTCATCTAATTAGAGATTTAGCAAAGATACAAAAGGATATCGTAGTGATCACATTCGGTGGCAATCCTTTTGAAACTTCATGGACGAGTGTGGTGCCTGCCTTTCTACATTGTTGGTATCTAGGGTCAATGTCTGGCGAGGCTATAGCAAATATTCTCTTGGGCAAGGTGTGCCCAAGTGGGAAATTGCCGATAACGTTTGCAAAAAATCTTGAAGACTACCCTTGCTTTCTTGCAAATGAACGCTCATATCCTGGCATAGATGATGAAGTATATTATAACGAAGATATATTCATAGGATATAGATATTTTGATACTTATGGCATAAAGCCTGCATACCCTTTTGGATACGGATTGTCATTTACTACTTTTGCGTATAGCAAATTAATGATAACGGAAGATGAAGAGTCAATAACTATAAGTGTTGATGTAACGAATGCAGGCAAATATGACGGAAAAGAAGTGGTACAAGTATATGTAGGAAATATACAGACGAAGCAAAAAGATTTTGCCCACGCACGTCCTCTTCGTGAACTGAAAGGTTTTGAGAAAGTAATGCTTAAGGTTGGTGAAACAAAAAAGGTTACAATAACTATTCCAAAAGCAGATTTAAGAATCTATTCTCCTGAAACTCAAAAATGGGAAGAACGTACAGGAAAGGTGCGGTTTTATGTAGGAGATTCTGTATTGAATTATAAATTGTAATAATGATGCATATCAGGTAATGCATCAGCAATAAATAAAGGTGTGTTCCATAAATTATAAAATGATAAAAATATATAAAAATGCAATTGAATTTAGGAATAATAGGTGCTGGCTGGATTGCAGATAAAATGGCTGAAACCCTTTGTGGGCTTACAGAGGTGAGAAAATATGCTATTGCAGCTCGCGATAAACAACGTGCTGATGCTTTTGCACTTCATTGGAATTTTGATAAGGCATATGGCTCGTATCAAGATTTGGTGAACGATCCAAAAGTGGACCTAGTATATATCGCTACACCACATTCACATCATTTCCGTCATGCATCATTGGCATTGAATGCAGGTAAGCCTGTGCTTTGCGAAAAAGCATTTACAGCGAATGCACGCGAAGCAGCTGCTTTGATAAACTTGGCAAAGCAAAAGAATCTTCTCTTAGCGGAAGCCATTTGGACGCGTTATATGCCGTTATCTAAAAAGATAAAAGAGGTGTTAGATGCTGGAGTGATAGGAGAGCCTTTACAACTCAGTGCCACTCTAAGCTATTCTATGGGGTGGAAAGACAGAATTATGAAGGCAGAACTTTGTGGAGGTGCATTATTGGACTTAGGAGTGTATTGCATAAACTTCGCACGCATGTATTTTGGTACTGATATCGCAAAGATTACTTCTACTTGTGTGCAAGCTGGCATAGATAAGATGGATATGCATGACAGTATCACATTTACATACAAAAATGGGCGTGTAGCAAACCTACAAAGTTCGGCTATTTGTATGGATTCTCGCAACGGAATGATTTGTGGTGACAAAGGTTTTGTGATAGTGGATAATGTCAATTGCCCACAGTTAGTGAAAATATATAATAAAGATTATAAAGTAATAGAAGAATACCATTGTCCTAAAACACAGATCACCGGTTATGAATATCAACTGCTCGCATGTCGCAATGCCCTAGCAAGTGGGCAGACAGAGTGTGCAGATATGCCTCTCGCTGAGACACTTGCTATAATGCAGTTGATGGACGATATTCGAGAAAAGTGGGGAGTGGTCTTTCCAAATGATGTCAAGATATGACACAAAATACTCAAAAAAACAATGCTAAATAAGATAAAAGTAAAAATACCTGCAAAGATCAATTTGGGCCTAAACATCGTCGGACTACGAGAAGACGGCTACCACAATCTTGAAACAGTGTTCTATCCGGCACCACTATTTGATGAACTGACCATACAAAAGACGACATCACAACAACACTTATTGTTTTCTACAAACGGACTACATATAAAAGGAAACAGCAACGATAACACCGTCATGAGAGCATACTGCTTGATGAAGGACAAATATCACGAAATAGAACAGATGCCACTACAAATAACTCTGAAAAAAAATATACCTACGCAAGCAGGTCTGGGAGGAGGCTCTGCTGATGCTTCATATACCCTAATGGCATTGAACGAAATGTTCTCTCTATCACTTTCACCGCAGTGTTTGGCAGACTATGCTTTGCAATTGGGTGCAGACTGCCCATTCTTTGTTTATGAGGCATTGTCAAAAAACAAACCGCAAGCCTTTTATGCCGAAGGAGTAGGAGAGAAGTTAATGCCTATAGACATAGATATTAGGCAATATCGTATCAAAATAGTACACACAGACATTGCCATATCTACAAAAGATGCCTTTTCGCGAGTGTTATCAAAATGTCCAAAAGAATGTTGTCGAGACATAGTGCAACGACCAATTTCTGAATGGCGAGATGTTTTGGTCAACGATTTTGAACAATCAGTCTTTGCTCTACATCCCGAATTGGCGCGAATAAAACAATCTCTCTATGATTGCGGAGCTTTATATGCTGCAATGTCGGGTAGTGGCAGTGCAATCTTCGGATTGTTTCCTGCATAAAACATACACAATACCATCTTAATAACACTTAATACAATAATTGCCTACAAAAACAAACTTTTCCTTATCTTTGCGGAAAAGAATAGTTAAGCCTATGAAACGAATCGTAATATTGATAGTAATGCTGATGGCTCTACAAGCAAACTCTTTTGCCGTGCTGAAAGAGAAAAACCTTGATGAGACATTGCAAATCTTGCGAACAGAATTGACAAACAGCTATCGTGAACTGCAACATCGCTCAGACATATCGCAACAACGTAGTCTGCAGGCTCGCCAGACTCTGTTGTCAACATTGAAGAGAAGCGAACAGAACGCTTTGATGCTCTATTCGCAACAGTCAGATTATGTCTTCGATTTAACATATGCTTGCAACGAGGCTACAGAACTATGGCGCGAATTTAAGAAAAAAAGCATGCCATTTGACAAAATCATTATCAACTATAACGCAGAAAAGGAACGATATGAACGGCTAGTGGAAAGTCTGCAAGATATGCCGACGATGATGCTATCAAAAAAAGCAAAAATGAATCGTAGCGTGTGCCTGACGCTCGCATCGGCAATTCTCAACGACATTCGTGAAAATCTTGCTAGTTATCAAGATGATATACAGAGAAATAACTATGTCCGCAAACGACTAGACGAACAACATCAATATGCGCAAGAAAGATACGATGCATTACAACAGAGCATATTTGTAAACGGAGAACAGTCGTATCTGCAAATCTTGACAAACCTATCACGCAACCTAAAAACAGCGACAATAGCAGTAGTTAAAAAATATCTTCCCAAAGACACCTCCAAAAGCCAATGGAGTGGGAAATATATTTTATTTTTGATAATCATTATCATCTTATATGCCTGTGGAGCAACGGCAATAAGCATGTTAATGATACGTTTCATAATGCCTATTGTGATAAAAAAATCATGGTGGCCTACAAACATTACGCCAGCAGAGTTTAGAAAACAACAGCCATATATTGTTATGGCATCTACGGCAATATTATTTGCTATTATATTGGCAATAGTACGATTTATTGCCAATACGCAAAACTTTGTTGTTATGGCAAGCGATTTGCTTATAGAGTTTGCATGGCTCATGGGGATAATACTCGTTTCGCTACTTATTAGAATAGATGCTGCACGCATAAAAAACGGATTTCGTGTCTATCTTCCTATTATGATTATGGGTTTTGCCGTTATAACATTTCGTATAATATTAATTCCGAACATTATTGTGAATATCATCTTCCCTCCTGTGTTGCTTGGGTTTGCCTTTTGGCAATGGACGGAAATGCGACGTCATGCAGATGATTTGAATAAGGAAGATCGTGGGTATGGTTGGATTACGCTGATAGTGTTGGTCGTTTCGCTAGTGAGTAGTTGGGTTGGGTATACGCTGATGGCAGTACAGGTGCTTATATGGTGGATTATGCAACTAGCGTGTTTACTTACGATAACTTTCTTTTATAAGTTATTGAAGAGGTACGGAAAGGCTCGTTATGATGATACGACACCTATTACAAAAAATTGGCTTTATGGACTCTTTCGCGATGTCCTTTTGCCGAGTGCAGGTATTTGCTCAGTGATGATAAGCATTTTCTTTGCTGCAGATGTATTCGATTTGAGTGATATCTGTTGGAAAATGTTTCAAAGGGATTTTATTGATTTCCCAAATTTCAAACTCAGCCTTTGGAAGTTGAGTGAGATCAGTTCGCTTCTGTTTCTTTTTAAATATATAAGCAAGTTGTCGAAGAAAGCTTTGCGGTATTATTTTGACAATAAAGCCGATGCGGGTAAACGGTATGCCAATCATGCGGTGCTAGGTGCAAACGCTATAAACATCCTTGTATGGGGCATATATGTCCTACTTTCTATGTCATTACTTAGAGTGGGAAATACTTGGTTGACGGTTGTCTCGGGTGGTTTGGCTACTGGTTTAGGGTTTGCGTCTAAAGATATCTTGGAAAATATTTATTACGGCATTTCTCTTATGGCTGGTCGTATTCATGTTGGTGATACGATAGAAGTGGATGGTATTCGTGGCGTGGTAAACGATATGAACTATACGAGCACTTTGTTAGAGTCGGCAGATGGTAGTATTATTGCGTTTCAAAACTCACAGTTATTTGCAAAAAACTACAAAAATCTCACAAAAAATAATGGTTGGGAACTAGCCGTAATCCCTATCGGTGTGGCATATGGCACAAACATAAACCAAGCCAAACAAGTTATCGTTGATGCGTGTTTACAGGAGATAGACGAACTAAATGCAAATGGAAATATATGGATAGACAAAACTCGCGGTATCACAGTCGTATTCGTTGACTTCGGTGCAAGTAGCATAGACCTCAATGCAATGGTATGGATAAGCGTAGCTAATAAGTTCGCAGCACAAGATGCAATGCGCACTGCTATATACAACGCACTCAATGAAGCCAATATTGAAATTCCATTTCCGCAGACAGATGTTCATCTGCACGAAAACCTTATAAATAAGAAATAATGCGAAAAATACTATACACACTTCTCTTTGCTTGCTCCGTCTGCGGTGTATTCCCCCGTGAGCAAGAAGATTGTTCGGCCATAGTACGACGCACCTTGGAGGCAGAGGGAGTGAACTTCTCAAATGACAACTCAATGGTGTTGTTCAAAAACGGTCAGGAAAAATTTGATGACTTGTTCTCCGCCATACGGCAAGCAAAAAAGAGCATACACCTAGAATATTTCAACTTTCGCAACGATTCTATAGCTACACTTCTCTTCGCACTACTGGCAGACAAAGCGAAAGAGGGTATACAAGTGAGAGCAATCTTTGATGCCTTCGGCAACTCTAGCAACAATAGACCTTTGAAAAAAGAACACCTAAAAAAAATACGACAAAACGGCATAGAAATCTATGAGTTCGACCCAATATGCTTCCCTTGGCTAAATCATATTTGGGCAAGAGATCATAGGAAAATTGTGGTTATTGACGGCAAGGTGGCATATATAGGCGGAATGAATGTGGCCGACTATTATATTAACGGCACAAAACAAGTGGGCGAATGGCGTGACACCCATTGTCGTCTTGAAGGGATGGTGGTAGATGAACTGCAACGTATCTTTATTAAAGCTTGGAACAAGGCAAGCCATCAAAATCTTGATGCAACTCTCTTTTTATGCAAAGGAAAACGAATGACGCTCGCAAATGTGAAGCCAGACACAACATCTTCGCAAGGTAAGAAAACACTCGGCATCATCAACCGCGAGCCGTATGTCTCAAACGAAATCATAAAAACATTCTATTATACGGCTATTCAAAATGCCCAACGCCACATACAGATAGTCAATCCATATTTCACACTTAATCGCAAATTGAAAAAGTGCTTGAAAAAAGCCCTGCAAAGAGGTGTCAAGGTAGAGATAATGCTATCAGCGAAATTTGATGAGCCCGTAACCCCTGATGTTGTCTATCGAAACGCACATAAACTTATAGAACGAGGAGCATATATATACATATATAAGCCCGGATTCCATCATTCAAAAGTGATGATGGTAGATGGAGAAATGTGTACTGTGGGCAGTGCTAACCTTGATGCTCGTAGCCTATCGTACGACTATGAAGATAATGTTGTGGTTTTTGATAGACACACTACAGCGGAATTGCAACAAATCTTTGAAAACGACAAAAAACAATCTTTTCAACTGACACTTGACAATTGGAAATCATTCCGCACACCATGGCAACGATTTCGCGGTCAGATGTTTACACTCCTTACCCCATTCTTATAAGAATATTCCCCCTCCCCAAAAAATCGATATAATAGATACTAGAAAAACACACATTGTCTATGGAAAAACAAAAAATCTTATATCTCGCTATCATTATACTCTTTGTCACATTCATCGTTTGGGGAAGTTTGACAACCGATGAAGATTCGCACACATTAACACATACCAACGGCAAATATCGATCAACAGCACTCCACATAGCCACGACACCAACATTAGACTGTTTGCCGATATTTCTCGCATATGATGATAGTCTCTTCGCTGCTTTGGACCTTGATGTTCAACTTATGGAAATGGGCTCGGAAATAGACTGCGATACGGCACTTTGCGGAGGAAGCGCACAGGTAGCTGCAAGTAACATCATTCGAGCACAAAGATTGATACGAAAACGAGTGCCATTAGAATTCTTCTCCACAACAAATCGACACTATCGCTTCGTGACTAGTGGCGGAACACGCATAAAGAAACTCTCTGACTTGAACGGAAAGCTTGTGGGTATTTCACGATTTTCTACATCGAACTTTCTAGCCGAACTGAGTATAGACTCCGTAAAACTAGACCGCACAAAGGTTTATTGCGTTCAAATAAATGACTTTGGAATTCGCACACGTATGCTCATCAATAACGAACTAGAAGGGGCTTTACTGCCAGAACCACAAGCAACAGAAGCATTGAATCGCAACAATATCTTGTCTGCCGACTTTTCCGATAAGATATATCGACTAGGGGCAATAGTCGTCAGAATTGATAAGAAAAAAGAAAGATCTCGCCAACGACAACTACTCCTTTTCAAAAAAGCATACAACATGGCGATAGACTCCATAAACATAAACGGAATGAAACATTATCGCCAACACATCATGAGACATTGCCATGTGAAAAGTTCGACCATCGACTCTTTACATCCACAAAAATTCTCTTATATCACACCCGTAAGAACAGAAGATATAAATTTGGCACAAAATTGGCTCAACAAACATTGATATGAAAATAAACGATACGTTAAAACTTATAGAAAAGCAAATCACATCACGTCAGATATCCTCAGTAATCAGACTTCTAAGAGATGTCGTATATAGCCACATGTCGTGGGGATTAGTAGACGAACTACAGAATATTCAAGATACATATAGCTTGATGGTTAATGCCATAAAAAATGGGCAAAAAGATCCTGCACTCAAACAGAACTATCTTCACCTACTTAGAAAATTGTATCACCTTTATGTTGTTGCAAAATGGCATCATCGCAACGAACAATGTAAAATGCCAACTCTAATTGGCGAACAACATCCCATACTTGATGTCAAAGATATGATGCAACGATTGCAAAATCTCAAAGAACACAACACAATAGAACATCGACAGTATGTAGATGAACTCTTTTTGATTCTCACCAACCAAGTGCTATGGTCGGAAGATACGATGAAACAAATGCAGATGCTTTTACTATCGGATGAGATAGACATCATCGATCAACAAATCCTCGTGACGGCAATTATGCTAGGAGCCATGAATACCTTTGATGTACGCAAGACAATATGTATGATGACTGTATTCTGCAAAACAAAGCACATCAATTTGAGAGCAAGAGCTTTGGTGGGGTGGGTAATGTCGCTTAACGACAACATGGAAACAATATATCCCGAACAACGGCAAATGGTGAAAGAACTGCTTGAAGCCGATAAAAACATCCTTGATGAATTGCTTCAAATGCAGTTGCAGATGATATATTGCCTCTCTACACTTTTAGATAACAATATCATCAATGAGGAAATACTGCCCGATATCATAAACAAAAAAAACAACGGACACATGCCTAATTTTGATATTCGCATCATCGATGAAATTGAAGATATAGACGATTTCCTAACACGGGAAGAAAATGAGAAACAAATGGAAGAACTTGCCGATCAAGCAGAGCGCATCATGGATATGCAAAAGCAAGGAAGTGATGTGTATTTTGGAGGATTTGCAGCAATGAAGAATTTTCCATTCTTCTCAATTCTGTCTAATTGGTTCTGCCCATTCTATTATGAACACCCAACACTCTTGACTATAGATAAAGGTAATGTACCAGATGTGGCCATAAAAGGATTATTATCAGCTGTTCCATTCTGCGATTCAGATAAATACTCCTTTGCCTTGGCAATAAATATGGTGCTAGAGAAAATTCCTCCCAAAATGCTCAAACTACTTGGTCAAGGCGAAATAAAAGATGTTTCTGCAATAGATGGTATTCCTCAAAAGACTATATTGATGCGAAATTATCTTCAAGACCTTTATCGTTTTTTTAGACTTTCTCCTCATCGAAAACTCTTTGTGGATGTCTTTAGCGATGATAAATACTTGTTTATCGTAAATCCGCTGTTTTCTGACACACCACTATTGAAACGCTCTGCAGGAATGGTCACTCGCTTGATGGTAAAGAAGCATATCTATGGAAATTTATCGCAACTACAAATTGAATATAAAGACTATGCTGAAGACAAAACATATCTTTGCGCAATAGCGCAAGGATGTATGGATCGCAACTTTCCATTGGTGGCTATGCAATACTACGCACTTCTTTATAAAAAAGATGAAACGAACAAATTTTATCTCAGCCGTATAGCTCGTTGCTATTTTCTTGCTGAAAAATATGAAAATGCTCTAGAATTTTATAATAAATTGGAAGACTTGTATCCTAATGAATGGAAATTGCAGTTGAATAAATCCATTTGCCAAACTTATCTCCTAGAAGAGAATGCAGATGCTCTGCAAACACTTTCTCGCCTGTATTACGAGCATCCGTCTGAAATAGATGTTGTACGCGCTTTGGCTTGGTCTTATTTGATGGGTGGGAAACCCGCTCTAGCTCAAAAGAAATATAAAGAGGTATTCATTTTGTTCAACGAAAGAGATACCACTACCGATAAGACTCTTCGTCAAGACTATCTTAACTTTGCTCTCTCTCTTTGGCTTGATGGTAAGATAGGCGAAGCATTACAATATTTTGCATTGTATCTTAAGGCCAGTGACGGCAAAGAGAATATAGAGGAAATATTGCTGAGCGAACAGTTGCTTCTGTCTCGATATAAGGTGTCGTCAATGGATTTCTGTATTCTAACAGATTTAATATATAATGAAAATAATAATAATTGAGAAATCAATAATAAAAATTAAATAATCTTTCACCCTTTCAAACATCTCAACGCAAATTGAATTATAATTCATAAAATAATAAATTTCATAACATGGCAAAAGACAAAGTGGCATATGTGTGTGAGAAATGTGGCTACGATTCTTCAAAATGGATTGGTCATTGCCCAATATGTGGCGGTTGGAATACATTTCGTGAGATTCATATTGCTGACTCAAAGTCTTCTTTCAAAAAAGATGTGTTAGGCACTTCAAGTATGTTATCAGCAACGCGTCCTGTATTGTTGCATGATATTACCTCCAATGATGCTCGGCGTATTGATATGCATGATGAGGAGTTAAATCGTGTTCTCGGAGGTGGACTAGTTGCAGGTAGTCTTGTTCTTCTCGGTGGTGAGCCAGGAATAGGAAAAAGCACTCTTTCTTTGCAGACGGCATTGCGTATGGGCGACATGAAAATTCTCTACGTCAGTGGGGAAGAGAGCGGACATCAACTAAAGCAACGCGCTATGCGTCTTTGTCCAAATGCCGACCTTTGCGAGAACCTACTCATTTATTGCGAAACTTCGCTTGAATTTATTCTTTCCGTTATAGAACATGAAAGTCCATCTCTTGTGATAATAGACTCCATACAGACCATTTCTACAAGTACCATAGATAGTAGTGCGGGGAGTATTGCTCAAGTGCGCGAGTGTGCTTCTCAATTGCTACGCATTGCTAAAAATCATAATGTGGCTATTCTTATCGTTGGTCATATAACGAAAGATGGCACTCTTGCTGGCCCAAAAATTCTTGAACATATTGTAGATGCGGTATTACAATTTGAGGGTGATAGTCATTATATGTATCGTTTATTACGTGGCATCAAAAACCGTTTTGGAAGCACTTCGGAATTGGGTATTTATGAGATGGAACATGGCGGTCTACGTGAGGTGCATAATTCTTCTGAACTTCTCTTGAATACTGATGCTGATGGTTTGAGCGGCATTGCTATTTCTGCAGTTGTAGAAGGTGCTCGCCCTTTTATGTTGGAAACTCAAGCTCTTGTTTCTACTGCGACATATGGTACACCACAACGCTCAGCAACAGGTTTCGATAGCCGTCGTTTGAATATGCTTTTGGCTGTTTTAGAAAGGCGTGTTGGCTTCAAACTTATTCAAAAAGATGTTTTTGTCAATATTGCAGGAGGACTTCGTGTGACGGATTTAGGTATGGATTTAAGCATTATTGCAGCTGTGCTATCTAGTAATGTAGATACAGCTATTGAGAGTGGATGGTGCATGTCGGGCGAGGTCGGTTTGAGTGGCGAGGTCCGTAGTGTCAGCCGTGTTGAGCAGAGAATTTATGAAGCAGAGAAGTTGGGATTCACAGATATGGTTATTCCTTACCAAAATGTTTTGTCGCTTGATACGAAGAAATATTCTATTCGTTTGCATCCTGTTCGCAAAGTCGAAGAGGCCTTGCGGGTGTTGTTTGGTTGAAATCCAATCAAAACGATTATTATTGGGTTCTAAAAATTATATTGAGTTGATTTTAGAAATGTTTTTTAGTAGATTTCAGTTCCTGCAAATTAGGCTTCGGCTCGGCATAATTGAAATAATTTTCATTCTGCTCTCGCCTTGCACTAATTTTTTTGTGTTGAGAGCAAGCGCATAGCGAGCTATGCAACTGATTGATACGCAAAAATATGCCAAAAAGAAACTTAAAGCACTCGAAATAGTAGCTATCATAAAAATTTATATCGTTTTAGAATTCATAGAACACACCTTACCCCTTCTATCTTTGGTGAGGTGAGTAGGTCGAAATTGTTATCAAAAAGATATTTGATAATAAAAAACCGTACTGATGATGTGATGAAACTCCGAGTCGATAAGATTTGAGTGCTCTATAGTCTTTGTAATCCACCTTGCATTACTGTTGATGGCACGCCATTGAAAATAGAAGCTAGCTCGGTAATGTGTTTAATTGATGAGTATCCCGATCAAACCAGTACGGTGATGCGAATATACAACAAAGCACAGAAAAAAGCAAAATAAATATGGTTATTTTTTTAGAGGCAGAGTCAACATACAGTTTTTTTTTCAATAATGGAGCAGTTTGACTCCAAGGCTCTAATTTATGGTTACAAAGGAAATCGTAAAGACGCAGTCTTTGGCTTTCAGTTTCTGCAATATCGGCTGCACCTCGGCATAGATTAAGTGAACTTATCTCTGCACTTGGTTTGAACGATATTTGTTGAGCCGACGCCTAATTTGGAAAAAGTCAATCGCTCGGGCAGGGTGTCTATTCCCATCGCATGGAATGGGTCTAACCATCACGATGAAAGACAAGACAACTCGATTCGCCCAACTCGACGGTTCGATTTGTTTCACTCGTTGGGTCGATTCACCCCGTTTGAAAGGTCGATTTTTTTGCTTTCTCGCAAAAAATCTTTGCGTAGCAAGCTATGCTTGCGCTCTGCTCCTTTGCGTTTGAGGTTTTGAATCATCAGTATGATGATTTGTGCGGAAATGGAATG
>JAZLJQ010000027.1:0-5482 GCA_045617965.1 Prevotella sp. | reverse complement strand
GACCCTATTCAAGGGCTGAAAGTCCGACACTCTACAGCCCAATCCGTAAGGGTTGGGAATCATCGTTATAGACAATAATCCAATACCTTAGCCCACAACCCGAAGGGGTGTGCCGTAGTTTTTGCGTTAGGTTTTGCGTTTTCTCCATTAGGGGAAAAATACATTGGAAAATGACAAAATGACTTTTTGACTTTTTGACTTTTTGACGAAAAAGGCGTATCATCACTGAAAAATAAAGGAGAAACCACTCAGTTATCAAAAAGAATGTAACCTGTAAGAGGCGAAAATAGTTAAAATTCCATATAAAACATCATTTTGAACGTACCAATTAACTGAAATTGAGAAGATTTTATTACCTTTGCGCCCATAAGGGCGCTCGTCGCTCAGATCAATAATTAAGAACAAATATAACAAGATAATAACATGTGCACTTTTAATTTGACAATGAACGATGCATTGGTGGAGGCTGTTCGTCCTACCTTCAAGACCAGAGAGGCTGTCAATGAATGGTTGCAGAATCAGGCAACCCTTCTATTACAGCAGATTGTCGCACGCCAGAACTCCAAAGATGTAGTTGCTGTAGCATCACCTGTAAAAGAGCACTCGGCATGGGTTCAGTCAATGGCTAAGTATCGTCGTCTTGCCCCAATGGACGATAAGGCTGCAATGTTGGATTCATTAGATGAGCGTTTCGGATGAAAGTATTGATTGATACAAATGTGCTTCTTGATTTCTATTGTGAACGAGAAGACTTCTATCAGGATGCAGCCAATATCTTTGACTTGGCTTGTAGCGGAAAGATCGAAATCTGGGTTTCTCCCATTTCGTTTGTGAACTTCTTCTACATAACCAGGAAGGAATACACAGTGGAACAGCGATACGAGATTCTGAAAACGGCATTTGTTTATCAGCCTTATATGACAAAGCTTTCGATAAGGGCTTAATAACTATACGCCCTGATGATTATACAATAGCAGTATCTCCATCTCTTAAGGATACGTTGACTAAGGCAACATTCAAGGAACATTTTGCGAATATCGAGAACAAGTGTATTATTCTTCCTGAGGAACATAAACCAGACAGGAGTTTCTTGCTGTATCATTTGGAAAGAATATTTGTTAGATAATGAGGAAATATTTAGTGAGATGTAAAATTCAATAGATAATAATGAAAAAACTACAACAATCAGAATATACACTAATGGACTTTGTGAAACGACAAGGTCTTAGCAAAGTCTACGGCATCTATGATGAATGTACATTAAATGATGATGGAACATGCATGTCGTTATCAGATCAAGCAGCGGTAATTTCACACTACTTGAAACTTCAAAATAGTGGAAATTTTGTCAAACCATACGAGGAAAAGGGTGAACAATTATTGAATTTTTGGCAGGATTTTGTGGACGGTCAATCAAATAATCACGGTGAAATAGCCTCCGAAAGTTCTGCTCTGCAATACTCAATGTTCAATGATGTATATGCAGCCCCATTTCCACCACAAAAGGATCCACGATTCACATTCATCGATTTATTTGCAGGTATTGGCGGTTTTCGTATGGCTTTGCAAAATCTTGGTGGCGAATGTGTATTCTCATCAGAATGGGACGAGCAAGCACAGCGCACTTATTACGCAAACTACGGAGAAGTGCCTTTTGGTGACATTACAAAGGAAAGTACAAAATCATACATTCCAGACAACTTTGACGTTTTATGTGCAGGCTTTCCCTGTCAGGCATTCTCTCTTGCAGGCAAGCGATTAGGCTTTGCTGAAACGCGCGGTACATTATTCTTTGATGTTGCAGAAATCCTCAGACGCAAGCAGCCAAAAGCCTTCTTCTTGGAAAACGTAAAGGGACTTGCTATTCACGATAGGGGCAAGACATTGAAAACGATTCTCAACACATTAGATGAGGTGGGGTACGTTGTACCCGATCCTCAGGTTTTGAACGCAATGTTTTATGGTGTACCACAGCATCGTGAGCGTATCTATATTGTCGGTTTCCGCAAAGACCTTGGCATAACAAAAGAGGACTTCCAATATCCAGAACGTCTTGATCACGTTCCTTGTTGGCTTGATGTACGTGAAAAAGAAGCTGTACCTGCTAAATACTATCTTTCCGAAACGTATGTGGAAACACTAAGAAGGCATAGAGCAAGACACGAAGCAGCAGGTCATGGATTCGGCTACAAGATAATTGAAGATAATGCAGTTGCCAACGCCATTGTATGTGGTGGCATGGGTAGAGAGTGCAACTTGGTTCTTGATTTCCGTCAGACAGACCTTACACCTACAACAAACATAAAGGGTGAGATTAACAAGGAAGGCATCCGTAAAATGACCCCTCGTGAATGGGCACGTTTGCAAGGTTATCCAGACAATTTCAAGATTGTTGTTGCTGATGCTTCTGCTTACAAACAGTTTGGCAATAGTGTAGCCGTACCTGCTATTCAGGCAACTGCAAACCAGATACTGAATACATTAACTAATAAGAATCTAATCTAAATCATGGGTGCATTAAAAGACAATCATATAGTTAAACGAAGTGATAGCCAAATGGTAAAAATATTTGAAGGTTTGTTTCCTGGCAAAACATTCCTTGAAATTGCCTATAACACACCGAATGAATACGTTCAAATGTATTGGAATACATTCAAGCAACAATATCCTGATGCAACCGTAAATCTCAATGGCAAAATTTTCGAAATCATAATTTACACTTTGCTTTACAGAGAGGGAATCAGACCATTTTATACGCAAGCAAAAGTTGCATTTGTTCCAAATATTGACTTTGATGCAATACTTTATAACAAAAATACTCCAGTAAGTCTTTCATTAAAAACAAGTTTAAGGGAACGATACAAACAAGCTGACCTTGAAGCAATAGCGTTGAAATATGTTCATCGTAAATCAATAAGTTATTTACTTACATTGAATCCAGATGAAGCTAATTCTGTTAAAGAAAAAATAAATAACGGAGCTGTTATTGGTTTAGATTCCGTAATAGATTGTAATACTGATGAAATTAACTTATTGGTTGAAAACCTAAAGAAAATGAACTTTATCGAATCAGAGACGATAGATGTTGTATCTGGTTTTATTGTAAAATAGTCTAGTATATGCCATTAACAGGAAACAGGGGTGAATGGAGCGAAATATATACTTTATTTCGCTTACTTGGAGAAGGAAAAGTTCATGCTGGCGATGCCAATATGAACAAGTTGGACTTGTATTATCCAATCATTAACATTATTCGTGAAGAATCTAAAAAATACGAATATCGTCCAAATGTTGAACAAAACATAGTTGTTATTGACGAAGATGGTAATGAGTATGTCCGTATTTCAATGGATAGGTTTATGCAGGAGTCACGAATCCTTTTGGAAAAAATCAAGTCATCTGATCAAAGAGCATTTGAAGTTCCTGCATCAGAAACTTTCATGCACGAAATAGGTTGTACGAAATTAAAAGCTCCTTCAGTTGATAAGGCAGACATTCATATAGTTATACATGACCTTCGTACAGGCATGACTCCGTTGTTGGGATTTAGCATCAAATCACAATTAGGCAGTGCTTCAACATTATTGAATGCTGGAACACCTACGAATATCACTTATAAGGTTGTTGGTAATGATTTAACAGATATTGATATTGAAGAAATCAATTTAGTAGGTGATCATATTCCAAGAATGCAAGCCATTCTCGATAAGGGTTGCCATCTTGAATACAGCAATGTCGAGCACACTACTTTTTACAATAATTTGCTGTTTATGGATACATGTATGCCACAATTTATTGCAGAATGTTTGATTGCTGACAGTATGCCTAATTCTACATCTGCAATAAAGGATGCCGTTGAAAGAGTGGCAAGTATCAATCCTTTTGGTTTTAAAGGAAAAGATGTAGTTGCTTTTTATGAGCATAAAATGAAGGTGTTGCTATTGGATGCTGCTTTAGGTATGACTCCTGCTGCTGAATGGAAAGGACAATATGATGCCAATGGCGGTTATCTCGTAGTACGTAGAGATGGCGAAATAGTATGTTATCATTTTTATAACCGCAACGATGTAGAGGATTATCTCTACAATAACACACGTTTTGAGCGTGCCAGCCGTACTCGTTACAATTTCGGCTCAATATATCGAGGGGAGGATAATGAAGTTTACATCAAACTCAATTTGCAGATACGATTTAAAAAGTAATAAATTGCACAAACCAATTCTTCCACAATATGTAGTTTCCGTATAATATTTTGATTCGGTCATTTTTGTGATGCAATACTATACGATATGACAACAATGCTTATTACATACATTGTAATATTTCTCTTGGTTACTTTTACTATCATTCCGATTATATTGTGCTTTGTCATGCCATCAAAAGGGAAAATAGGAGAGCAACGGGTTTCTGCGTTACTGAAAAATTTACCTAATAACGAATACGATGTCCTAAACGATATTCTTATCCCCTGTGAATTTGGTACGACTCAAATTGATCATCTTGTTTTTTCAAGATACGGAATATTCATTATTGAAACCAAAAACTACAAAGGATGGATATATGGAAGTAAGAACGCAGAAAATTGGACTCAGAAAATTTATAGGAATAAATATTATACATTTAGAAATCCAGTTAAACAAAATTATGCTCATCAAAAAGCGTTACAATCAATATTGGCAATTGAAGACTATTGCTTTCATCCAATCGTTGTTTTCGCAGATAGTGCATATATTAAGAATCATATCAATGAAACGGTAGTAAACAACCATTATTTAATCAGTACAATACTAAAATATAAAGACGAAGTAATTAATTCTACTGATATCCCAAATTTAATTAATAAAGTAAAATCGGCAGCCTTAATCGATAAATCTTCAAGAAAAAATCATGTAAAATCTATTCGCTATAAAGTCAAAGCTGACGAACTAAAGATTAAATATGGTATTTGCCCTAAATGTGGTGCTTCTTTGGTATTAAAGTACGGTAAATATGGTAAATTCTATGGTTGCAGTAACTACCCGAAATGTACATACATACACAAAGCATAATTTTGTCATACCCCTCTTTTGCATGAAAACAACCGAAAACAGCAGGAAATAGTCTGGAAATGGGGCATTTTATGCAGAATTTGCATGCTTGGAGACCATGTTTCGCAACCTACAAAATTGTTAAACTCCTGATAATGAGTAAGACGATTGATTTGCAAAGGGGTAAAACACACTTAAAAATGACAAATTGACTTTTTGACAAATTGACTTTTTGACTTTTTGTGAGGCAAAATCGGTGCTCATCTCACGACGAACACCGATTTGTTGATAATCATAATCGAAGTATAACCTAATTATTTATTTTTTCCTATCTTCCCATAGTTTGCAGGACTTACCACGATTGCGAGCCTGTCCTCTGATGTGGGATCGCGTATCATAAACGGACACTTGCGTTCCACCACGAAAACCCTATTAGGGAATTTTGCCTTGTTTGT
>JAZLJQ010000026.1:0-26531 GCA_045617965.1 Prevotella sp. | reverse complement strand
ACGTCAAGAACCCAAGACGCGATTTGCAGTATGTCGAAAGGCGGTCTCTGACTATAAAAAGCTCAAGCCCTCTCCTGATAAATTGGCGGACTTGATGCTCTGCTATGTTGAGAATGCTTGCCAGTTTACCTACGATTATGGTGATATGTGGGAGCAGTACTACACTTCCGTAGAGAACAACTTTGATAAAACGATGGCATTCATTGCCAAGAACAACCTAATGGAGCACTTCAAACCTCGTTTGCAGAAATGCGTCGAGTGGTCTTCTCCATGTGGTTGGGGATTCGCAGATACCATAGCAGATATTTACTATGAATATTTTCAAGAAGAAGACTAATGACACGAAGATCTATATCTTTGGTTGCGCCTTTAATGATGGCGGATTGGATGTCGATGTACAAGGAGTGTATAAGAGTCAAGAAAAAGCCATCGAAGGAATGATGGATTCAATACCAAAACTGAATCTAAATTTTCGCTTCGAGCAAGTTAGACTTCGGCTCGGCATAAAATAAGCGGTGTCAAAATTATGCATTTGCGAATATTATAACACTTGTATGTTTGACTCTGACCATTGATTGACGGATGTGTAACTTCTCCTTCTTGTGTGGTAGAACTTTCGCGATTTTGTTTTTTCAAATGTGGTTTCTCATCGCGTGCGTTATAGGTGCCGATCGCGATGGTTTGCGGGGGTTGTAAGGAGCGTTTGTGAGAGGCATAAGGATGGTTTGCGAGGGGCATCGCGAGCGTTTGATTTTTTCACAGTTGTCAAAGTTCATAAAATACCTATTTTGTTAGTGGTTTTGGAAGGTTCAAAGATAGGAAAGATAGTATGCCATGCAGAACTGATAAATCAACACTGAAATTCCTTGATAAAACGATAATTTTTAGTAATTTTGTGCCGTTTTTGCAATCGCAAACAATAAATTATAAATATCAAACGTTATATAATAAAATTATATAAAACCTTAATATATGGTAAAATAAAATGACACACACAACATATCTCACTTATTTAGACGATAACATGGGACACACACAAAAGTCTCTTAAAAGGCTTTGTGATGTAATCTTCTCATTTTTTGCCTTGATTATATTATCCCCTATCTTTCTTATTATCTTCATCGTGTTAAAATTAAAACCCGGAAGTCCCGTAATATTCTCGCAAGAAAGAATTGGATTTGACGCCAAACCATTTACATTGTATAAATTTCGCACACTCAAGACTGATACCGAAGAAAAAGGTCCGCAGCTTATTGCTTCGACAAACGAGACAATGTCAACCACCTTCCAATGTTTCTTGCGCAACCATCATCTTGACGAATTGCCACAACTTTGGAATGTTTTAAAAGGCGACATGAGCATCGTCGGACCACGTCCCGAACTGAAATATTATATCGATCAAATACAAGAAAAGACTCTTGATTATTATCTCATTTACCAAATGAAACCCGGACTTACTTCGGAAGCCACCCTATATAACGGCTATACAGACACCATCGAAAAAATGATTACTCGGCTAAATATGGATATCCACTATTTAAGAAATAGAACACTTAATTTAGATATGCAGATAATGATAAATACGTTTTTAGCTATCATCTCTGGAAAAAAATTCTAAAGACAATCTAAAAAAACGAGATAATAATATAATAATATGAAAAAATCACTCAACTTTTTATTTTTGGTCATTGCTATATTTTTGACATTACCAACATATGCCGACATGACCGAAAAACAAATTGTGTCATATGTTCAAAAAGAATTAGAGAAAGGAACTTCAAGATCACAAATTGTAACATATCTGATGCAGAATGGAGTTAGCATAGATCGTATACGCACAATATACAATAAATACCAAAAAGAGCGTAAAAATCTTGCTATTGGCGCAAAGGACATTTCTAGCGGAGCTGGTAAATTCACTCAAGAAGACCGTCTGCGTACCGCAAACGGAGAAAAGAAAAATTCTAAAAGTATTGAAGAACAAAAAGGACGCATTACAAATCGTCAAATTGATGGAAACAAAAAGAAAATAACAAATCATACCTATGATGAAAACGATGAAGATTTCATGATGATGGATGATGCCATAGACTTTCTCATGCCAGACTCTTTGCGTTATTATGAGGAAGAAGGAATGATGAGCGATTATATGCTTGATGAAAAGAATAAGAACAAGCGCAAAGTCTTTGGACGTGATATTTTTAACAAAAAGAATCTCTCATTTGAGCCAAACATGAACATTGCCACTCCGCAAAATTATATCCTTGGCCCCGGCGATGTGATCAATGTGGATATATGGGGGGCATCTCAAAATTCGGTTTCCGAAACCATCTCGCCGGATGGAACTATCGTATTGGAGAATGTCGGACCAATATCTCTCGGCGGACTTTCCGTAACACAGGCTAAGGCTCGCCTAAAGAGTCGTCTCGGAGCAAGATACGCTGGCTCTAGCATAGATCTTACTCTCGGACAAACAAAGACAATAACCGTGAATGTTATGGGTGAAGTGAAAGCACCCGGAACATATACCTTATCTGCTTTCGCATCTGTTTTTCATGCTTTGTATATGGCTGGAGGAACAAACGATATAGGAACTCTACGAAACATAAAAGTATATCGTAACGGAAAATTAATATCAAATGTTGATGTGTATGACTACATCCTAAATGGTAAAATGACTGGTAATGTTCGTTTGGCAGAAGGTGATATCATCAGCGTCGGACCATACGAAAGCCTTGTAAACATTACAGGTAAAGTACGTCGGCCAATGTTCTACGAAATGAAAAAAAGTGAATCCTTAAAAACATTACTCAACTATGCAGGAGGATTTACCGGTGAAGCATATAAGAAAAATGTCAAGGTGGTTCGCAAATCCACAGGGCAATATTCCATTTATGATGTAAATGAATTTGACTTTGCCTCCTTCCATCTTGATGATGAAGACTCCGTAGCAATTGACTCTATCATCAAACGTTATGCAAATATGGTAGAAGTGAAGGGAGCTGTATTCCGCCCAGGAATGTTTCAAGTTGGTGGCAATATAAACAGCGTTCGTACTCTTATTGAAGCTGCAGGTGGTTACACAGAAGACGCTTTCACCAATCGTGCTATCATACATCGTCGCAAAACAGATCGTACATTGCAAGCTATCGCTGTTGATGTCGAAAAGATTATGCAAGGTACTATTGCCGACGTCGCATTAAAAAACGAAGATATACTCTTCATTCCAAGTCAAGCCGATTACAATGAAGAAAAAACAATTACTATACATGGTGAAGTATTCTTCCCAGGTGTTTATGAATTTGCAGAAAATACCACAATTGAAGATTTCGTTCTTCAAGCTGGCGGTTTAAAATCATCCGCATCAGTGGTGAAAGTGGATATTGCGCGTCGTATTAAAGACAATAAAGCAACCATCAGCGATATTCATATAGCAAAAACTTATAGTTTCGCCTTGAAAGATAATATGGTCATTGATGGCGAGCCGGGCTTTATACTTGAACCTTTTGATGAAGTATATATAAGGAAATCTCCTGGCTTTTCTGAACAACAAAATATCCAAGTTGAAGGAGAAGTATTGTTCAGTGGTACATATACATTGTCCAACAAGTCACAACGATTGAGCGAAATTATCAAACAGGCTGGTGGTTTGACTACAACAGCTTATGCAAAGGGCGCACGTTTGGAACGTGCCATTACTCCAGAAGAACGAATGCGTATGGAAACCGTTATGAAGATGGCTCAACGTGGCACAGGAAAGGATACTCTTGATACAAAGAAACTTGATTTTGGAAGTACATATTTCGTTGGTATTGAACTTGATAAGGCTCTAGCAAATCCTGGTGGAGACAATGATATCGTATTACGCGAAGGAGACCGACTCATTATCCCAGAATATTCAGGTACAGTCCAAATCCAAGGTGATGTCATGTATCCTACTACTATTGCGTATAAGCAAGGCGAAGACGTCTCATATTATATTCAACAAGCTGGTGGTTACACATCAACTGCGAAAAAAAGCCGTACATACATCATTAACATGAATGGTATGGTTGAAAAGGTAAAACGCTCTACAAAGCCTACGCCCGGATGTGAAATCGTTGTTCCTTCAAGGTCTAAAGATGGTGGTCTGACATTACCGGAATGGTTAGCAATAGGCACATCAACAGCAAGTATTGCAACAATGATAGCAACAATCGCAAACCTAATTAAGAAATAGAGTCATGGAAGAAAAAGAATATCGTACAGGTATAGATTACAAGGAAGTTTGGCACAGAATCTGTGTTAGAAAAAAACTTTTTTTCAAAATAGTCCCAACGGTGATGATATTGTCATGCCTCTATATTTTATGCATTCCAAGAACATACACTTGCGATATAAAACTCGCACCAGAATACGATTTGGCAAGTGTTGGTAATCTTAATTCATTGGCGGCACAGTTTGGATTAGATATCGGTAATGCTCCAAGTACAGATGCTATTTCACCGACATTGTACCCAGACTTGATTGAAAGTACCGATTTTGTGACGGATTTGTTTTCTATTCATGTAAAGACTATTGATGAAAAAATAGACACAGATTATTATACATATTTGAAAAAATATCAAAAGTATCCTTGGTGGACTCCTATTTTCGTAAGCATTAAAAATTGGGTCGGCAATTGGTTTGACAATTCAATCAGTAAAAAGAACAATAACAAAGTAGATCCGTTTATGCTGACTAAAGAGCAGCATAAGATAGTAAAAACCATAAAGAAACTCATCAAATGTAGTGTTGATAAAAAGACTGATGTGATTTCGTTTACTATCACCGATCAAGATCCACTCATATGTGCTACAATGGCAGATTCTGTAAGCAAAAAGCTTCAGGACTTTATTACCAATTACCGTACAAGCAAAGCGCGTAATGATGTAAAGTATTACAAACAACTTACCGCACAGGCAAAACAGGAATATATCAAAGCTCGCCAACTTTCAGGAGACTATGGTGACACACATACCGACGTTACATTGAAAAGTTATCTTCTGAAACAGGAAGATCTTGAAAATGACCAACAACTGAAATACAATACATATTCTGCGATGCAAGCACAACTACAGTCAGCAATGAATAAAGTACAAGAGCGCACTCCTGCTTTTACTATTCTGCAGTCAGCAACAGTACCTATTCGCCCAACGGGGCCAAAACGGATAATATTTATTGCTGTGTTTACGTTTTTGGCATTTGCTGGCACCGCTCTATATGTCTTGAGAGATATTTTGAAGCAGTAAGATGATTGTAAGTTATGGAGTTAAGCAGATAACTACAATTTCATATAATAATATGATGAGATTATTGCCTTTTTGTCTCTTGCAGATTCGCCATCATTGGAAATGAACGACAGACATCCTAAGAAAATAGCTAAGAACACATTGCTCTTGTTTGTGCGCATGTTTATTCTCATGCTCATAAACCTTTATGCTGTACGTATTCTTCTTCGTACACTTGGCGAGGAAGATTATGGCATTTTCAATGTCGTGGCAGGTGTAGTTACAATGCTATCTTGTTTGAGTACAGTTCTCGCCCTTGCTACACAGCGTTTCTATTCTGATGCAGACGGTAAAAAAGACCATAAACGACTTAAAGACATCTTTTCTGCAAGTACTAATCTAAACATTGGGTTGTCATTGATTATACTAATTGTATTTGAGACGATAGGCTTATGGTTTATGAATGAGTATTTAAACATTCCTGATGAAAGAATGTTTGCTGCACAATTCGTGTACCAATTTGCCATTTTTACTTTTATCAATAGCATTTTACAAATTCCATATATGGCTGCAGTTATTGCTCATGAAAATATGGGTATATACACTTTGGTATCGACAACAGAATGCTTGCTTAAATTAGCTGTCGTATGCCTAATGGCGCAAGCCGATGTTGATGGTCTAATTTTTTATGCAGTCGGTCTATTCGTTGTGTCTATATTGGTATTGTTGATATACGCTATTACGGCTAATCGGAAATATGCGGAATGCCATTACAATAAAGTAAAGGATAAATCTTTATATAAGGAATTTACTTCATTTTCTGGTTGGACATTATTCGGCTCCGTTGCAGGGATAGGAATGATACAAGGCAATACCATTCTGCTCAATCTATTTTTTGGACCAATTATCAATGCCGCTTTTGCTATTGCTCTTCAAATCAATAATGCTTTCACTGCGCTCTGTAATAGTGTAGTAGTGGCTCTAAGACCTGCCATGATACGCTCATATGCTAGCAATGATCGAGATTATCTCCAACAGTTGTTCAATACTAGCAACAAGTTTTTGTTCTTTATACTGATTGCTATCGGTGTACCATTGATTAGCGAAATGTATGACATACTGAATATTTGGCTTGGAGATTTCTCTGAAGAGATGGTGTTGTTTTCAAGGATGATGATTGTCTATGTCATAATCCTAGCAATGCACAATCCAATAACAATCATCATGCATGCATCAGGAAAAGTGAAATATTATCATTTGTGTACTGAAAGTGTAACGATATTATGTTTCCCTTTGTCTTTGGTCTTGTTCTTATTTAATATGCCATCATACACAGTCTTAATATCTATGATTAGTGTTTGTGCTTTGGCACATATGGTTAGAATATTTTGTCTGAAACACTACCAGAAAGATTTTTCTATTAACAGATACCTCTTGTCGTTTGTCATACCGTCTATAGTCATTACAATTATAACGTGTGGACTTACTTATTTAGTGCATGAAAGCATCACTAACCCATTACCTCGTTTCGTTGTTGTTTTCATCTTCTGCCCTATCCTATTGAGCATTTTGATGTATTGTCTTGGATTGTCAGCTTTCGAAAAGTCAATAGTTAAGAAAACTATTCATCACATAATAAAAAAGTAGTATGTCACGGGTGTTATCAGACAATTTGATCAGTATTGCCTATTTGCTTGTGTGGATAGGTACACTTGTTTGGTATCAGCGCAAAAATCCAAAATGGGATGGTGGCAGTGCCATAATACTATCGTATGTTTTATATGCTTTTATTTCCATTTTAACTATAAATGACCCTATAGAAGTAAAAGCATACATTTATCTGCCATTAAAGGTTTTTCCCTATATATTCCTCTATTTAATGTTGATGTTGGCATTATCGCCAGCAATACAATACCATTTACATCCGATTAAGAAAATTGAAGACCCACAAACAAGAATACTTACAATCATAAGTTTTATTATCATTTTTACAGGACTATTACAAATACCAAGCATTTTGTCGGATTCTGGAGGTGGCATTATGAAGCTGATAATGGATACAGATGCCGGAAAAGATGCGTATGAAGAACAATTAAGTGACGCAAGTGAAGCGGGTGGTAGAATAACTAACTTGGCATCAATCATCTTCAACTCTCTTTCAGATATTCTCATTTTTATTTGTTTTTATTTTATAGTTCAAAAGAAAAATATTTGGCTAAAACTAGCCCTAATCGCATGTATAATAATAAGCATAATACAACCTTTAATGAGAGGGCAACGTGGTCCTATTATGTCTGTCATCCTAACCACCATTTTAGGTTTTATGTTTTTTAAGCAGTTTATTTCGGATAAGATTGTTAAAATCGTAAAAAATTTGGGCATCGGGATAATATTTGTCTTAATGATACCTGTTACAGCGATTACACTAAGTCGGTTTTCAAATAGAACGGAAGCAGCAATAGGTACTTTTATGTCATGGTATTTTGGCCAAGCTAATATTTATTTTAATAACTATGCACTTGATGATAACGGAATTAGGTATGGTGATAGAACGTTTAACATGGTAAAACGCTTGATAGATTCAGATACTCCTAAAAATTATGTTGAAAGAAGAGAAAAATATCATAATCTGTTTTGTGACGATAATTTGTTTGTCACCTTCGTAGGCGATTTTTGTATTGATTTTGGGCCATACGTTGCAATGCTAATATTTTTAGTATTTAATTTTTATGTATTGCGACGGACTAAGTCAAAAGACGACAATATAAAATTACATCAATTATTACTATTGTTTTTCACTATGTGTATATGCATCCAGGGTGGTATGTATCTCTTTAATTATTCTGATACGACTACTCTTAAAATTGTTGCTTTTTGCATTTTATATGCTTATCTTCGATACCATGAAGCCCTTCAAAAGAGATTTCCGTTAAGGAGAATAAAGGCTTGATTTATATAATGTGAAGGTGGACCAAGGTGTGATAATAACACAAATAAACGTATGAAAACATTTCTCTTGTTTCTGTTTTTCTTTCTTCCGATTTGTATATCGGCAGAGAGATTTATCGTTGACAGGGACCTGAGCCATCACGAACAAGGTATGGAAAACTTTCAGTATCTTTACGAACTTCACAATAAAGCTAGGCAGAACGGAGGGCAAGTCGTTTATCCTGAAAATGAAGATGTATTCCTTATTGTGACAGAAACATCTCAATCTATTCTTCTTAGTGATAGCACTGATTTCAACGGATGCACTATAACGGTTGACAATCAAGACAAGACTCGTAGTCACTTTTATCTGTTCCTTTTAATGCCAAAAGTCCAGGTTAAAGATATTGAAGTGCTTCCAGAACTTATCGACAAAGGCGACTTCTCTTCAATTCCGGAACTCGCCAAAGGTCTCAAAACTCTCTGCGTAAACGATGCCAATCTGTGGTGCGAAAGAATTGGGCATGACGATCCTTGCTATAGGAAAGATATTCTTTTGCTTGAAGATGGCATTTCGCAAAACAAGGTCATTGCTCCTTATAGTAATTCATTCTCTGCCCCTAAATGCCAATATTATGAAACGACAACTTACGAAAAGTCTTTTGCAAATTTATGCTTTATAAGGGAAAGGTTTCCATCCAACAAGGACCGATGGGGCAAGACATTGTTGTTAAAGGTAAAGAACATAAACAACATCCGTATATCTAATATTTCCGTAACTACCCCCGATGACGAAAACGAATTTTCCGATTTCTGTTTCAATATTGAGGATTGTACGAACCTTAATATGGAAGACATAAAGATCAATGGCACTTATTCGCAATACGATCAATATGGATATGGAATCTCATTGACTAATGTTTATAACTCTACATTCTCAAATATCAAGACAAATACCAAATGGGGCGTGTTTGGCAATTATTGCGTAAATACGGCAACGCTTAAAGACTGCAATATAAACCGGTTTGACGTACATTGCTATGGGAAAGACATCACGATGAAAAATTGTTCTTTCTATGCTAACACAGATTATGACCACGATAGTCATAATGTATATAATCAGTTTTCGTCAATCTATGGAAACGTAAGTTTCAATAACTGCATCTTTCAGAAGGGCATTCCTCTTTTAATTGAACCGTCATTCAACGCATACACCTATTTTCAATTATACTTTAATGATTGCGTTTTCAATGTCGGAAAGTTCAATTATTTGATCGATGTGGGCTTCTATGATAATATGATTCATCCTCGTGGTGACCTGAATAAAAAGGAATGGCCGGTTCTTTATATTAAAAATCTTGTGGTAAATACAGATAACGAAAACTTTACGATATACCATTTCAATCGTAACAACAATAATTCCAAACGTCCGCAATTGCCTTTCGTTGATGTTTCTGAAATAAAGACATCATTGCCAAATATCAAAATAAGAAGATCAAATCTCTAAGGTTATGAAGAACAATACCACATTATACATAGATCCGCAATCATATAACGGACTTGCCAAGTATGATTACTATTTATTGTCGAATATGACTGGAAACATTATATTTGTCTGCAGCAAATTATATAATTTCAAAAAACTTAAAAACATCAAATCTGTACCAATCTTTTCATACAATAAATATACAAATACTATTGCAAAAACAGTCAGTTATATGTGGTCAATGTTGTGGCTACTTGTTCTTCTAGTAAAATCCAAACCTACTTGCGTACATATCCAGTGGTTCAAAATTCCCAAGTTTGATTACTATTATTTCTGCCTGTTAAAATCCTGTTTGCATTTTAGGCTCGTACATACTGCCCACAACGTTCTTCCTCATGACACCGGACAACGTTATTCAGCTATCTACAACAAGTTATACCATCTTTCTAACGAAATAATTGTCCATACACAAAAGACAAAAGAGGAAATGATCCAGACTTTTCATTTAAGCGAAACAAAGCTTCATGTCATCAAGCATGGCATAATGAATTTTGAATATCAGGAAAAGGATTATGTAAATCTTAAAAACTCTTTGGAGAATAAATACGACTTGAACCACAAATTCATATTTGTCTCTTTAGGAGAACAAAATCATTACAAAGGTTTTGACTTGATAACTAAAGCCTGGCTGTCAACTCCGGAACTGAAAAACAATAAAAATGCCCTGTTGGTTATGGCTGGGGTTGTTAAGGATCAAGACGCTTCTGCGATAATCAAATGCGATAACGTAATCTTGCATGATGATTATATCTCTGAAGAGGAGTTTGTTTTTTGGCTTCGTAAAGCGGATTTATATCTGTTTCTTTATCGTCAAATTTCCCAAAGTGGAGCATTGCTCACAGCCATTTCTGAGCATGTTCCAATTCTTGTCTCCGATATTGAAGGGCTGACAGAACCATTGAAAGTTTCCGATGTTGGATGGAAGATAGAGGATTTGTCACCAGAAAACATAGCAGAAGCAATGAAATCTATAATCGCACACCCCGAAAAAATACAAGCAATTAAAGATGACAATTTAGCTTGGGAAAAGTTGGATGATTATTACTCCTGGCTTCCAATAAGCAAGCAAACACAAGATATTTATCGATAAACGATCTATCGGTAAACGACCAAAGGCGGCCGTATATTTCAATCTTCAATGGCTTCTTTCAGTGCATTGATATATCCGTGCCCATATTTCAGGTCTGGCTCCAAATAGTTGCCTTCCGCCCATTCATTCCATGATTTAAGGAAAAGGATTTTGTGTTCATCCGCCTTCCCCTTCATAAATTCAAGAGCTTTTAGAACGTGCTCCTTAAATCTTTTCGGTGTCGAATCTACATACACTCCATCCGCTTTTCCCACTCGTGCTGTTCTGTCCCACTGTGGAAGAATCGTAGGATAGACATTTTCCCATCTGTCTTCGGGCGCAAAATAATTGTTCGCGGTTTTCAAATAGTCGTATTTCAATGTATGTAAACCTAATAGACCAAGAGATTTATCTATATAGTTTCTCACAATGCCGCGGGATATCAGCTCGCCCCTTCTTTTCCCAAAAGAGTTTACAGCATCAAAACCTTGACTCAATGCAAACTTGAATAACTCGGAGCTACTCTTGAGATTTGGTGGGGCAGGGATATGTTCGCCTCTTTCTGAAATCCGATACGAACAGGTTGAGGGCATCATAGCAACAAAGTGGAAGCCTGGTAGCCCATTTTCGGCAGCAAGCTTTTTCCATACTTTTATGAAGGTAGCTGCGTCATGGAAAGAAATAAGCACGTCATAGACAACAAATAGGAGTTTCCCGTCAACTTTCATGTATCTTGGGTCGCGGAATGCATCGAGAAGTGAATAGAAATGCTCTGTGTAATCTTTCTCTCCGCCATACGTCTGTTCTATCAAAACGGATTCTTTCACCATACTCGACGACTTTTCCCAGGTCTTGTTCGACCATGTATGGTTTGCCCAGCAGATGCAGAATGGAAAGTCTGGCTTCCGACTTTCCAGCATCTCATGTAAAGGGCGCTGTAGTAATGCCCTTCCGTTACCAAAATAATAGTTGTAGTAGCAAAAACCTTCAATCCCTGCTTCCTTCGCTAATTCTGCCTGCTGTTCTCTTATCTCAGGTACACGTAAATCGTAATAACCTAAGTCCGCAGGAACCCTTGGTTGATAATGACCTTTGAACAAAGGCTTGGCTCGGCCTACGTTTGTCCACTCTGTAAAACCTTTACCCCACCACTTGTCGTTTTCAGGGATTGGATGATACTGCGGCAAGTACAATGCCACCACACGAACTTTCTTGTCTTTCATCATAATAACTAATAAACAAACGCAGATTTTAAACATTTATTGTATTAGTCGTTTAGGAATAGATGCCGTAGCATCTATTCCTAAACGACTATTTTTTGGGATCCAAATAATATTTGCTCGATTTTTGCGTTATAAATATATAAAACGAAAAAAAACGGATGAAGAAAATAATGCTGGTTTTTGGCACACGACCAGAAGCAATAAAAATGTGCCCTCTTGTAAAGGAGTTGCAAAAACACCCTGATGAGTTCAAGACTATTGTTTGCGTTACCGGTCAGCACCGTGAGATGCTTGATCAGGTACTGAACATTTTTAATGTCACCCCTGATTACGACTTGAACATCATGCAAAAGGGACAGGATCTATACGACATCACATCCAAAGTCCTCCTTGGGATGCACAATGTCCTGACAAAAGAACAGCCAAATGTCGTATTGGTACATGGCGACACTACCACTTCTACCGCAGCTGCACTCGCTGCGTTCTATCAGCAAATAACTGTCGGGCATGTTGAGGCTGGTTTGCGTACTCATGATATCTACAACCCATGGCCGGAAGAAATGAATCGGCAGATTACAGGACGCATTGCTCAACTCAATTTCTCTCCGACGGCTTTGTCGCAGAAAAACCTGCAGTCTGAATCCGTAACAGGAAAAATCCATGTTACTGGCAACACCGTTATTGATGCCCTGCACATGGTTGTGGATAGGTTAAACAGCTGTCCGGCTATTGCTGAAGAACAGAAGAATGTGCTTGCAGCGGCTGGCTATGATGTCTGTCGCTTAAAGGAAGGCAAACGACTGGTGCTTATCACTGGTCACAGACGCGAGAATTTCGGAGACGGTTTCATAAGTATGGCAACCGCAATGAAAGACCTTTCCGAGAAATACACTGATGTCGATTTTGTCTATCCAATGCACCTCAACCCTAGCGTGCGTAAGCCTATACACGAGGTTTTCACTGGTATGGACTCCCTCTCTGTTGGAGAGGGCTGGGGTGAGGCTCATAACTTCTTCTTCATCGAACCGCTCCAATATCTTGAATTCGTTTATCTGATGGAGAAATCAACAATTGTGCTTACCGACAGCGGAGGCATACAGGAAGAAGCTCCAGGATTGGGTAAGCCTGTGTTGGTAATGAGAAACACAACCGAGCGTCCGGAAGCCGTAGATGCAGGCACCGTGAAACTTGTTGGTACCGACTATGACAAGATTGTGAATGAAGTATCAATGTTGCTTGACGATAGTGCATATTACGATGCAATGAGTCATGCTGTCAATCCATACGGAGATGGTAAGGCCTGCCGCAGAATTGTTGAAATTTTAAAGAATATGTAGCGACATGAGGATAACCGTTCTAACTCAATATTACAAACCAGAAATGGGTGCACCTCAGAATCGTCTGCTCGAGATGTGTACAGGACTGAAGAAATGCGGTGCAGACGTTTCTGTGATTACTGGAATCCCGAATTATCCTACGGGGAATAAATTCAAGGAATATCGCGGACACTTCCGCATGAAAGAAGAACTAGATGGCATTGAGGTAATAAGATATTGGCTATATGCCTCTAATTCCAGAAAGCCGATACCTCGAATCATCAGCATGCTCTCGTTTTCGTTTACGACGCTGTTTGCTCTTGCTTACATGCTGAAGCGCAACAATGATTTCATCATTGTGGAGTCACCGCCTCTGACCTTGGGACTGACTGCTTTCATCCTTTCTCGATTGACAGGGGCGAAACTTATCATGAATGTTTCTGATTTATGGCCGCTCAGTGCTAAAGAGATGGAGATAATAAGCGGAGATGGCTTCATATATAAGATGCTTGAATGCTTGGAGCATTTCTTATATGCGAAGTCGGATTTTTGCATGGGTCAGTCGCAGGAAATCGTTGATTACATGAAGGAACATGGAGCCAAGGATGTGTATTTGTTCCGAAATGGCGTCGATCCAAAGAGGTTTGGCGACATTGCTGTCAAGTCGGAATGTGGCAGTCCGTTGAAAATTGTTTATGCCGGACTTCTTGGCTATGCGCAGGGAGTGATTTATATCTGCCATGCAATAAATTTCAAGAAGTTGAATGCTGAATTCCATATCTACGGTGCAGGAGGAGGACAGCAGGACATCGAAGACTTCCTTAAAGAGCATCCTGACAATGGCGTTTATTATCACGGCATAGTGACGAGGGAAGAGATCCCACTAATCCTTTCTTCAGCTGATTGCACTCTTATTCCTCTCAGACAATCCATCTTCGGAGCTGTGCCATCGAAGATTTACGAGTCAATGGCAGCGGGATTACCTATACTCTTTTCAAGTGGAGGGGAGGGAGAACGCATTGTAAAGGAATATCAGTTGGGATTGACTTCTCCTGCACAAGACTATGGCGCATTGGAACAAAATATTCAGATGTTAGCTGCATCTCCTAATTTGTATGCAACATTCAGAAGCAACTGCATTCATTGTGCAAAAACAATTTTCAACAGACCGGCACAGGTCAAGGCATTATATGATTTCTTAGAAACAAAAAAAGCGAGCCAAGTTTCGCTCGCCAAAAAATAAATAAGCAATATGGTAAATGTAATAGGATTAGGATATATCGGCTTGCCTACAGCACTCATGATGGCAAGTCATGGTATTGAAGTCGTCGGCACTGATTATAATGAATGCTTGGTGGCAACTCTAAACGCTGGCAAGACTACGTTTAAGGAAAAAGATCTTGACGAGTTGTTTAATGCCGCTGTAAAGGCAGGCATCAAATTTACAACAGAATATCAGAACACTGACACATACATCGTATCAGTCCCAACCCCTTATGATAAATTTTCAAAGAAAGTTGATGCATGCAATGTCATCACTGCTGTCAAGGAAGTGATGAAGGTCTGTCCGAAAGGTGCGACTGTGGTTATTGAATCAACCGTCAGCCCAGGCACAATAGACAAATTCATACGCCCCATAATTGAAGACAATGGCTTCTGCATAGGCAAGGACATACACCTTGTTCATGCACCAGAGCGTATCATACCAGGCAATATGGTGTTTGAGCTAATCAACAATAACCGTACGATAGGCTCCGACGACAAAAGCATCGGTGAAAAGATTAAAGGCTATTATGCAAGTTTCTGCAAGGGCGAGATTGTCGTTACTGACATACGCACGGCAGAGATGACCAAGGTTGTGGAAAACACGTTCCGCGCTGTCAATATTGCATTTGCCAATGAATTGGCACGCATTTGCCGCCACGATAATATGGATGTCTATGAGATTATCCGTATCTGCAACATGCATCCTCGTGTGAATATTCTCCAACCTGGCCCTGGAGTAGGTGGGCATTGTATAAGTGTTGATCCATGGTTTCTTGTAGGTGATTATCCATCATTGGCAAAGGTAATAGATGAGTCTATGCGTACAAATGATAGTCAACCAGCTTTTGTGCTTAATAGAATACATGAGATAATGATTGAAAAAGGCATTTCAGATACTCGGAAAATAGGTTTATATGGTTTAACTTATAAGGAAAATGTAGATGATGTCCGTGAAAGCCCAACATTACAGATGCTTGAGTGTCAAGAACACCATTTATCTTCATCTCTCAAAGTTTTTGATCCATTGGTTGAGAAGCATATAGTGGAAAGTCAGGTTCACGACTTTGATGAGTTTTTGAAGAGTATAGATATGGTGGTTATTATGGTAAAACACCAACATATTATTGACAATCAACAAAAACTGCAAGGTAAAGTCATTTTTGATTGCTGTAATGTAATAGATATGGATAATGTATATCACATTTAGTAATGATTAAAAAATTGTAAAATTATGAAAATTCCATTTTCCCCACCATATATTGACGAAAACGTTATCAACGAAGTTGTTGATTCCCTCCGTTCTGGTTGGATAACTACTGGGCCTAAAGTTAAAGCACTTGAGCAAGAGATCTGCAAGCTTACTGGCGCAAGTGAAACTTTGTGTGTGAATTCTTGGACTTCTGGTGCCATTATGATGTTACATTGGCTTGGTATCAAGGAAGGTGATGAAGTTATTATTCCTGCATATACCTATTGTGCAACGGCACTTGCCGTGATGTGGGCAGGTGCAAAACCCGTTATGGTTGATATCAATGAGGATTTCAGCATAAGCGTAGAAGCCATACGTAAGGCTATCACTCCACGCACAAAGGCGATCATACCCGTAGATATTGCAGGTTGGCCATGCTGCTATAAAGAAATAATGGAACTTGTCTCCAAACCCGAGATTAAGCAAATGTTTGTTTCTTCTTCTCCTGTGCAGGAAAAGCTTGGAAGGATTCTTGTGATGAGCGATTCTGCACATTCTATCGGCTCATTCTATGGAGGTAGACGTGCTGGTACCGAAAGTGATATTGTAGTTTTTTCGCTTCATGCTGTAAAAAATGTTACCACAGCAGAGGGAGGAGCTATTTGTCTTAATATGCCTACGCCTTTCAATAATGCAGATCTATATAAGGAACTACGACTGATGACTCTCAACTGTCAGACAAAAGATGCATTCACCAAAAGTAAGGCTGGTGGATGGCGATATGATATTGTGGGCAAGGGGCTCAAATACAATATGGCAGATGTGAATGCGGCAATTGGATTGGCACAGATTCGGCAGTACGACAAGTTACTTGCTGAACGCAAACGCGTTTTCAACAATTACACAAAGATCCTTTCGAAATATGATTGGGCAGTAGTTCCTCCTATCAAGTCGGGTGATAGAGAAACATCCTATCACGTCTTTGCTCTGCGCATAAAGGGTATCACGGAAGAACAGCGTGATGAAATAATAAGACTTATTTCAGAAGAAGAAATAGCAGTAAATGTACATTTCGTTCCACTTCCTATGCTGACATTATTCAAGAACGAAGGCTACGATATTAAAGATTATCCTCAGTCATACGCAAACTATTGCAATGAGATTTCGTTGCCGGTATATCCTCAACTTGATGATGAATCTGTAAAGATGGTTGCAGATGCTGTTGTCTGTGCTTATAATTCTATATTCAGTATTGGATGATTTATATTTACTTCGGATAATTAGTTATTTACTTCAACTTTAAATGACACGATTTTTTGACATCATCTTTTCTCTGCTCGGCATCCTTGTTCTTTGGCCTATGTTTCTCATTATTTGCATTTGGATTAGGTTGGAGAGTCGTGGAAGTGGTTTTTATGTGCAACAACGTGTCGGCAAGGATTGTCATCCTTTTGGGCTGTACAAATTTCGCACTATGCGAGTAGGAGCAGACAAGAGTGGAGAACTGACTATTGGTGATGACAACCGCATTACACGTTCCGGCAGATTCCTGCGCAAATATAAAATTGATGAACTGCCACAATTGTTCAATGTTCTCAAAGGCGAGATGAGTCTAGTTGGTCCGCGTCCTGAAGTTGAAAGATATGTGAAGCTTTATTCTGACGAGCAAAAACTGGTTTTGAATGTTCGCCCTGGCATCACAGACTATGCCTCAATCCAATATGCTGATGAGAATACCATTCTTGGGCAAACTGAAGACCCTGAACGAGAATATATAGAACATATTATGCCTGAAAAGATACGCATCAATATGCAGTATATCAATAATCACACCATTAAGGAATATTTTAAGATTATATTGCTTACTATCCGCAAAATTATATAAACAAAAAGGCTAACCTATTTTCTTCTCAACTTTTTAATAACGTCTAAAGATCAATCGTAATTTATCGCCTTTCAGTATCATCTTTTCTCTATTGAGATGTTCAATTACAAAAGATTCTTCTAAGGCATTTATTCCATATTTTGCCAGCACAGCAGGGTCTGTCACCTTTTCATCACCTAATTCACGTTTATCATGGTATGGGTCATAAAGTTTCATCATGTTTTTCTCATGCTTGAAGCGTATATTATATCTATTTTCATTACTATCTCTCACCTGTAGCAGACGGAACTGAAATGCCCAAAATATCTCTGCACTTTTCATCTCTTGTGTTCCATCTGTTGATAATGTATCAACAGTGGTCAGTTGCCAGTAGCCATCCAAGTCGCCATTATCACTTGCTTCCAAATGGCAAGATGAAAATGCGAAAGATGCAACAATACACATGATGATTATATTGAAAAAATATATCCGTTTCATCTTTTGGTTCTTATTTTTTATACACTTGAAAAACTACTTTAAAATTCCACTTTTGATAAATGTCACTTGGAAGCCAACATTATCACCCAACAAAGATCCTTGATCAAGAGCGAATGCTCCACGCACCGCCCAACCATTTTGTTTAAAAAGTTTTGGAATAGAATATGTAACCTCTGCCAAGAAACTATTGTTATGTTTGTGGTCAAGATAAGGCTTTTTGTATCTTCCCCACCCTTTTTGCGTGGTATATAGAAGACGATAGTGAAGATTTCTCATTGGATTGCCATTCATACCGAAATGCCAAGCCCAAAAGCGGTTATCTTGCACTTGTATTACTCCATCTTCATTATAAAGTGGGGAGCGGTAAAGAGGATTACCTAACACTTGCCCCCAGTGTTGCCAACCACTTAAAAGATAGTGATTATAATAGTCATCAATACCGGCAACGTGGTCAGAGATGTTTGGTGTGCGATCATGGAACACTGGTCCGCTTTGATATTTGGTATAAATATACTCTACCACTATGGTGCTTATGATCGGATTGTTTGACAGATTTGCCTCTATTCCCCAAAGGCAGTCTTTGAAATCGTACAAGATGTAATTGTTATCTACATGCCTATTCCATTTGTCACCTTTTCCATATCCGTCATAATCCACGAAAAGCATCTGTGAATGATCTTCAAAGAAATGGTCAGCGTATAATGCCACATTCCATCCATTACCTTTGTATTTCAGTCGTAACATCCACGAGCCGACTTGGTCTCCTGCCGAGTTTTCGTATGCTCCTTCGTGCGAATCAGAACCACCGGGCAAAAAAGCGTCCCAATATGCTTTCAGTCCGCTATCGTGGTGTATTACCGGGTTATATTCATGTTGCGCATCATTAGCATTATATGTCGTTCCGCCAAATATACAGGCCATTTCAAGCCCTAATTCTGCTTGGAAGCGATATTTGTCGGACCCTATCTTTATGTATCCCGCTTTGCTATGATAACGTGTAGCCTGCGAGTATTTTCCATCTTCACCGGCAAAGTCTTTCTGCCAATTGTCATCTGTGAGTCTTCCATAGGCAATATGTCCTTTGAATGCGAGCCATTCTTTTGTTCCGGGGATATTCCAATATTCAGGCAATTCCACTCGCACTTGTGGTATTGGACGAGCATTTATACCAAGTGTTTGAGAGCCCGTGGAAAGTTCCTGATTCTTCATTTCCATCGGTATTTCCTTTGCACCAATGGTAAGAAGTCCTTTTTTATATCGTCCTTGAAAATATGCTTGTTGCAATATAAATGTGCTTGTGAAACCTGTAGCAAGTGCAACATCAACACCATAACCTATTCCCCATTTTCTTATTGAGTCATTTTCTATTGAGCGGAAGACTTCACCTCTTAAATAGGCATTATTGTTTTTCAGTGAACTCAATCCATATTTGTTGGCATTAAGCCATAACGGATTATTATCTCCTGAGCCAAAGGTAACTTGCGTTTCTGTTTTGTATTCAACATTCTCTATAAGTCGTCCTGCATCTATCTGCGTCTCTTGTGCATCTTGAGCACTTATGGTGAGACTTATCATGCATAACATACTTAGCAGTAGAACATATGGAGATTTATTGTTCATGATAATCTTCTCTACTTATATATATTTAGGCTGAACATCCTCGGTTTTCATTATTACAAAGATATAAAAAAAAATTAACGTTCTAAAGAAAAAGTATTCATTTTTATTATCCGTATAGAAAATAGGGCACGAAGTGCTACAAAATTGATAATTGTTTCCTAAAAATAGAATTAACTCAATTGGATTTATGAAAGGTAAAATCAAACACTCCTTACAGTCTCCGCAAACCATCCTTACAGCTCTCACTAACCATCCTTATAACCTTCGTAAACCAACGCGTTTGGTCCTTATAATGCACATGACAAGAACATATAACTAATAATACGTAAATTCTATGGTTTACACACCAAAAATTGAGAGTTTATATACCACTACACTACATTTTGCAAATTTGATTTCCACGCAAAGAATTACAGAAAACATACGTTATGCAATCATCCATTAATAGTGCCTCAATACTAATAAAAATATAAACATTAACGCAACTCATTTTTTTTTAGTAAGTTTGCATTTCAATAACAATACATATTATATAATGATCTAAAAACATACACTATGATAACCGAAATAAAAATCATTGACCGCATCTGCTTTATTGAGATGCAAAACGCAGATCATTTTAACTGCCTCAGCGAGGAGATGTGCAACGAAATTATTGATGGGCTAAGTACAGCTTATGAAAACGAATGTGTCGGAATAGTGATAAAGGCTCAAACCAAACGCGGAGTATGGAGCGCAGGACACGACATAAAAGAATTACCACAAGACGGCAACGACCCTCTGGCATTTGATGTACCTATGGAACGACTACTACGTAATGTACAAGATGTGCCAATCCCAGTCATCGCTTGTGTAGATGGTACGGTTTGGGGCGGAGCTTGCGACCTATGTATAAGTTGCGACATGATAGTGGCTTCCGACACGTCAACATTTGCCATCACACCTGCTAAGATAGGTATTCCTTATAATGCTTCGGGCATCATGCACTTTATAAACCAACTTGGTATAAACAAAGCACGAGAAATGTTCTTTACCGCCACACCTATCACCGCACACGATGCGCTGAACGTAGGATTTGTAAATCAAATAGCAGCATCCGAAGAATTGGGAAAGATGTTGGAAGAAAAATTCCTCGCACCACTTCGTCGCAATTCGGTATTGTCAATAAGTGCGATAAAGCGTCAATTCCGCATACTTTCAAGAGCATCTACTGTAATTTCGTCCGAGAGTTTCGAGCGTATAAATGCTTATCGTACAAAGGTGTATCAAGGACACGACTATCGCGAGGGCATCAACTCATTCCTTGAAAAACGGCAACCTGAATATAAGGGTAAGGCGAAAGAGTTAGATACGAATACGCACCAAGAATAAAAGTAACTCTTCAAGTTACACGATAGTTGTTTCGCAACACTATAGTGAACTGCGTTCACACTATTTATCGCGAATTAAGCACGGACTTTGTCCGCTATCGTGAAAGGCTTTGCTATTCTATCCCTCCCAACATACAAATACACAAAAAGCCCGACATCACGTCGGACTTGAAAAAACAAAACTAAAAAACAGAAATTGTATGCCCTCTGGCTTATTTAATCACAAGAGTAATATGCTTGTTGAGGATCATTGGGCTTGTCGCCACAAAAGGCTGGATAAATGCCACATTTCTCGGCTTCATGTTGTGCCTTTTGATCAAGTTCGTGATTTGCTTTTTGTTCTGCGAACTTATTACATCGCCCACTCCCTTCAACGATAAGTTGCCACAATCCGTGCACACTACAATACTCGTAGATGCTGACAATATCTTCTGGACACACGCAGAATGTGCATTCCGGCTTGTCATTAGGATTTAACCATACAAATCGTCCTGCATGATGTCCATGTTTGCTACATGTCTCAACAAAGATGAATTGGATGTAATGGTCTTTAACCATTGGATGTGACTCTTTACCTATTTTTATTCTTACTCGGCGGTCATCAACTTTCTCCATCATCGGCACGTGATACTCACTCTTTCCGTCGGTAGTATTTGCTTTCAATAGTTCCATTGACTTCCCACAACACATTGGCACTACACCACCATCAAACATTTTCACTATAATGTTACCGCACATTGGGCAACGATAAAAATTCACTTTCATACCTTAAAAAAATTTAATCCGATTATTCTATTTAGCAAATTGCTTTTTATTGCGTTTTTGGTCCACCCATATAAGGTCAGACACTTTATAGCCTCTTTTGGTAGCTTCGCGTAAGAGTTTATTTCTATCGCGTTGAGACATTTCCGGACTGCGTGATAAAATCCAAAGATATTTCTCCGATGAACCACCAATAAGAGCACAAGAGTTATCTTCTGCCATCATCAACACTCTATAGTCAGAATAGAATGGCCAAAAGAACGATACACGAAGAAGACCTGACGCCTTTGTCAGTTTTATTTTTCCGTTAGAAATCTTTTGTTTGCCGTCACGCCAACCTGCGTTGGTAACTGTCAACTTTCCATCAGCTTTCACGGAATAAACGGCAGTAACATTGTCTAGTCCCGTCTCAAAGTAATGATCTATACGAGCGATCTCATACCATTTGCCCAAAAGTATATCAATGCTTTTAAGCGTAATTGGAGTGTTGTCCACATCACTTGTGGCATAAATACTGCATGGAAGGATGCTTATCATAGCTGCGAGAATATACGACTTAACCATAGTTGTATGAATTATATGAGAGTTATACCTATTTACTTACCTAATTATCTTGAAATGTACCATTTATCGCATACAATGTACAATATATAATTGCTAATGGTTCATTCTAGATTTTTTATAATTTAGAGTCTATCTCAGCAGTTTTGAGGGAGTATATTTTCTTTCCAATAGTTCTTTATCGAACTCATAAATTGCAGCCGTGTCATTATCAAGCATATTTAGTGCGTTGAGAATGTTGCGTACACTATGTTCCTCTTCCACTTGCTCATCTACAAACAAATGCATAAGGCTTACAACTGCAAAATCTTCTTCCTCTAAAGCTGTCTTCATCAGTCTATTAATCATATACGTCACCTGTTGTTCGTGAATAAATGCATCCTTGAATATTTCGTGGATGCTATCCCATGATGACGGCACATCATCTATTGTCTGTAACTCAATGTTACTTCCTGTCTTGATCATAAACTCTTCAAGGATTCGTGCATGATCCAACTCTTCTTTCCACTGAATATACATCCAGTGCCCCACCCCCTTTAGCCCATTTTTTTCAGCATAGAGGCTCATTGCTAGATACAGATATGCCGACCATAACTCGGCGTTTATCTGCCTGTTGATAGCATTTTCAATCTTCTTTTCCATTGTTGAAAACATTTTTTTAGTTAAACAATCTCGGAGCTGTCTCCGTTTTCTGTTTGCAAAAGTATGGTGCAAAAAAATAGTCAACAACACTTTTTATGATGTTTGTTCCGATTGTTACTATCGTAAAAACCTATAGCAAAAAGTTTTGTTATTAAAATAACAACCTTTATATTTGCTGTTGAAAAATTATTATTATGGATTTTTTTAATTTTAGAAAGTTATGGAACTTCGTCAGTTAAAGTATTTTGTCAAGACAGCTTACACACTAAGTTTCAGCGAGGCTGCCCGTCAGATGTTCATTTCTCAAAGTACCCTCAGCCAACAGATACGCCAATTAGAAGATGAGTTGAAATGCGAACTTTTGAAACGCAACTCTCATAAAGTTATATTAACAGAATATGGTGAGAAACTTTTACCACTAGCACAGAAATGCTTACAAGATGCCGACAACTGTGTCATGGAGGTAGCAAACATAAGACAACTAATGATAGGTACTTTGAATATTGGAGTTACACATACATTCAGCAATCTACTGTGGTATACAATGAAAGATTTTCTTTATACATATAAAGGTGTAAAACTGAATGTTCAATACACCTATACCGAAAATCTCATGCGCATGCTACGCAAAAAAGAGATTGATTGTGCCTTGGCTTACAAAGTGCCTGATGATAACGGAGATTTCGATTCTTTTCCATTATTCAGCACTCCGTTGTGTGCAGTGATGCCAAAATGCCATGACCTAGCACGACATAAAATGCTTTCTCTAAACGATCTTACACCTTTCCCCATTGCTCTACCTGCTAAAGGCGTGCAAGGGCGTCGCTGGATAGATCGCGAATTGCTTGCTCATCCAGAAACAAAATTGAATGTACGTATTGAATTGAACGATGCCAATTTCTTATGTAATCTTGTAGAGCAAGGTAAGAACATTGTCACCATACTTACAAAGGCAACGAGCCTTAATCGCCCCAATCTTGTTGCCATACCTCTTGATATTCCAAATAATATGCTTCAAGGTTGTGTACATGTACTAAAAGATGAATACACCAAACACACGGTAAAAACATTTGTTCAAATGCTCCGCGAATCGCCACTAGTGATGATGATGAAATAAGTAAAAACGGGGACACAAGTCCCAAAAAGTGGAGTTAGAGGGAGTCGAACCCTCGTCCAAACGAGGAAACCATATGTTTTCTACATGCTTATTTCGGTTTATATTTTCGTGATGTGACAAGACCCGAACTACCAACCACAACCTTAAGTCCTTAAAATCTTCATCAATGCTTCAAGACAACACAATGACTATCCCCGAAACCTGAGCACCACTTTATCTTCAGCCTCGGAGAAAGAGCTTCGGAGTGATGTCTCGTCCCGTCATCTAATGACGTGATAAGCCAGTAACCTACTGTACTTCAGTTAGGCAGCGAGAGCGTAATTATTTTCGCCAATTAAATTTATCCGACAATTATTATTTAGGAGCCAACCGCCAATGCTCCGCATGCTTACATACCATTTCTACCCGCTGTCAAATGCCATTATAACCCCAAGTAGATGGAGCAAAATTAGTACAAAATGAACAAAAAGCCAAAAAAATATTTTTTAGAAAAAATCAATGAGAAAAGATGAAGTTGTACTTTAGTCTTTGAAAGAAAGATTTAGTCGTGAGAGACGACATTTTTATTTTTAGTTGAAGTTTAACTTGTGGTGAACTCAGCCAAGACAAAAAACGAGTGCATTAACTTAATGTAGCCTAATATTATTACAAAAACTCTTGATGAAGAATATTGAGAACTTGCGACATGTACGAAGATTCAACAATAAAAGTGAAAGAGTTATATTCCGCTCCATGATGACAAAAAACAAGATTTATGTCTTTGTTAGAAAGAAGGCTAGACACACGTGCCTGCAAACCTATTGCAGAAGACATATTTTCACCCACTAGAGTAGCTGCAGCGAGTCCACTACGAGCAATAACAGGATGTAAACGACCATTGCGTATTGCATTCTCAAACTCAGCATGAAGAGAGGCAATTGATAACGCACAATCAGAATCATGCACAGCAATAACAATCTGCAAACTGATTGAGTCCATAAACAGAATTTCTATACCACGCTCCAAAAGGCATGATGCGATGCGACGATGTAAACCATGTACAACAGACATCTCGGGACCTTCAATGAAAATCAAAGAAATACCTTTCATATTAGATAGTCCACAAAACATATTTTGTGAGGAACTTCGCACTAAAAGTTTATTTACAATCTTCGTTCCCGGACATAACGAATTAAAAGTATTCTTTACGAAAATAGGTATTTTTTTCTGGCAAACAGGATAGAGCGTTGGAGGATAAATCACCTTCGCACCACAATTGCACAATTCCATGGCCTCAGAATAACTCATCTCAGCAATAGTATGAGCATCAGAAATTATGCGAGGATCGGCAGTCATAAAGCCGTCCACATCCGTCCATATTTCCAAAGCATCAGCCCCGAGCACAGCTGCGAAGATTGCTGCAGTAAAGTCACTACCGCCACGACCGAGATTCGTCACCTTACCAGACTCAATATCAGAAGCTATAAAGCCTGGACATACAACAATATGCGGAAGATGACTAAACGCACTGATAACAAGTTTTTTTGTTTGCTCCTCACAAAGCGAAAATTTCTGGTGACGTGTTTGAGTCTTCACAAACTGACTAGAGTCTTTCCATTCCGCTCCCGCGATAAGGGTTGCCGTAAGACGACTACTCAAAAGCTCGCCATAACTGACTATGCTAGCTAAATCTTCAAATGAAAGTTCATGCAAAGAAAACACCTTATCATATTCATAAGAAAGTTCAACAAAAAGAGTTTCAATATAATTCAAAAGGTTTTCACGCTTATTCTCATCTATTACCTCATTCACCATATCTTGATGACGGATAAGCATTGAGGCAATCTCTCCTTTATAAGCAACTTCACCACGTTTTGCCATTTCTGCCGTGGCGATAAGTTTGTCTGTAAGACCACCTAATGCACTAACTACCACAATAATATCACTGTCTTGTGCCTCGCTCTCAACAATATCTTTCAGCGCAGTAATACTCTTCACTGTGCCAACTGATGTACCTCCAAACTTTAAGACCTTTAAACTCATAAAAAATTTGGTTGCGAAATTAGCAAAAGGTGAGCACAAAGCCAAAAAAATTATTTTTAGAAAAACTATCCTACTATAGGGGAAAGTTCACGGCAGGTTCACTTTAGCCTTAGATAAGGAGAGTTAGGCATAAAAGAGTACAATCTTAGGGTTCATCCGACATTTCGAGTGATAGGAAGTAATTAATTATGTAAAATAGAAGAAAACCGCTGAACTTATTGTATATTTGAATAACCACAAACAAATGTACAATTATGAACAGCAGTTTTCTATATCACGCATGGGGGCT
>JAZLJQ010000025.1:0-36878 GCA_045617965.1 Prevotella sp. | reverse complement strand
TTAACGTGAGTTCGACGAATATACTTTAGAATAAAGTAAGTTGTCTGTCATTAGAAATGTCCACTGTCTGTACCCGTATGGTCGGTTTCTTAGGGAAGTAGCAGTATGCAGCTATTGCCCCAAGCAAGTTGACCATGAAGTTGTCGAAGCACCTGTGCCTAGAATGCTCAACCTAAGCGATGTTCTTCAATTCGTCATTGACGGTCTCGATGATTGCTCTTTTCCTGAGTAGCAGCTTATCGGCTACCGACATCATTGCCCCTTTCATGTTGCTCTTGAGCTTCGTAATGAGCTGAATGCCATCAACGAAGAGCTTTTCAAAAAGATTCTTACCGATATATCCCTTGTCACCTACAAGTTTTCCGTATATGAACTCTACAAAAGCCTTGTACTCAAGAGGTTTGCGGTCATCAACATCACCTGGCGTTATCATGAAATTGAGCAGCTCTCCCTTCTCGTTGCATATCAGATGCAGCTTGAATCCGAAGAACCATCCCATGGAGCATTTGCCTCTCTGTGCGATGCCCTTAAAGGTCTTGTGCATTTGGATCCTCTGGTTGCGACATACACGGAGCGGAGTACTGTCAACAAAGCTTATATCTGTGCATTTGCCAAGAAGGACCTTCTTGATGAACAGTATCAGCGGAAGTGCAACCTCACGTTCCTGTTCCACGAATCGATTGTATGATACAACATTCGGAAACAGATGTCGCATGTGCTTGCACACTTTCTCCAGATAGAAATGCTTGAGGCAGCGGTAGCCTGATGAGTGGAACAGGATCATTATCATCATAATCTCAGCCTTTGACATGCGGCTGTCACGGTGATATTGGCGCTTTCTATCTGTCCTAAACGTATATTTTGCCACCTGAGCATCAAAAACTTTGCAAAAATCATCTGCAATACAAAAAATTTCAGTAACTTTGTCTTCGGTAATCATAGCGATCTTTTTAGTTTCTTTTGTTTTGTAACTATTACAAAGTTACTAAAAATTTCGCTAATTACCAAATATTCAAAGACTTATATTTCGTCGAACTTACGTTAATTATATAAAAGATATGAAGAAAATAATATTAATTGTGGCATTTATAATGATGTTTTGTCACGCAATTACGGCACAGACTTACGAATCTGTACCTAACGACCCAATGAAGACAAGAATTTATACTCTTGACAATGGATTGAAAATCTATCTTACTGATAACAAAGATTTGCCTCGAATTCAAACTTATATTGCTGTACGCGTCGGTGGCAAGAATGACCCCGCTGAGACAACAGGGCTTTCGCATTATCTTGAGCACCTTATGTTCAAAGGGACTAAACAATATGGAACACAAGACTATGAGGCAGAACGTCCTTATCTTGAGCAGATAGAGCAGTTGTATGAGGTGTATCGTAAAACTAAAGACCCTCAGAAGCGCAAGGCAATCTACCATGTAATTGATAGTCTCTCATATAAATCTTCTACCTATGCAATTGCGAATGAATATGATAAACTTATGGCTACTATTGGAGCCCATGGGACTAATGCATATACATCAGAGGACGTAACATGCTATACGGAAGACATCCCTGCTAACGAAATGGAAAATTGGGCAAAAATACAAAGTGACCGTTTCAAAAATCTCGTGATTCGCGGTTTCCATACTGAACTTGAGGCTGTTTATGAAGAATTTAATATTTCTTTGACCAATGACATGCGCAAGGTGTGGGAGGCAATAGGCACTATATTATTCCCTAATCATCCTTATGGTCAGCAAACAATTATTGGGACTCAAGATCATTTAAAGAATCCTTCTATTTCAAACATAAAGAAGCATTTTAGCGATTGGTATCGCCCTAATAATGTTGCTATTTGTATGAGTGGGGACTTGGATCTTGATAAAACCGTAGCGATAATTAAGAAATATTTTGGCAATTGGCAACCAAATCCTAATGTCCCTGCACAGCACGAACGTTTGCTAAATCTACCGACTACAACTCTAACTGCTCCAGTCGTAAAAGATATTTATGGACGTGAAGCCGATCGAGTGGTGCTAGGGTGGGCTCTCCCGGGACAAAAAGCAAAAGACTTTGATTATATTGATGTCATTGCCGAAATATTGAACAATGGGAAAGCCGGGCTTATCGACCTAAACCTTAATCAAGAACAGAAAGTGCTTGGAGCTGCAAGTGGCGTCAATGGAATGAGCGACTATTCGGAATTTATTGCACTTGGCCTCCCTAAACAAGGACAGACGCTTGAAGAGGTGCGTACATTGCTTATTGGTGAAATCACAAAACTCAAAAATGGTGAGTTTGACGAAACTCTTTTGGAGTCTATCATTAATAATCTAAAATTGCAACGAATGCGTGAACTTGAAAGCAATAGCGCAAGAGCAAGTATGTTTGTACAGTCGTTTGTCAACCAAACAGAATGGAAAGATGAAGTCGAAAAGATTGATCGCTTGAGTCGCATCACAAAAGATGATGTCATTAGATTTGCCAATAAATATCTCACCGATGGATACGCATGCATCTATAAGCATCAAGGGGAAGATAAGAATGAAAAGAAAATCGAGAAGCCTGCAATTTCGCCTATTGAGATGAATCGCGACAAGATGAGCAAGTTTGTCAAAGATATCGCAGAAACTAAGGCCGAGCCAATTTTGCCTGTTTTTGTTGACTATGCAAAGGATATGAGTCATAAAAAATTCAGAAATGGAGATGAGCTTCTATATAAGCAAAATATATCAAACGAGACTTTCGTTCTTCAATACATCATCAACCGTGGAACAAAAGCCGACAAAACGCTTGACAATGCTACAGATTACATTTCTTATTTGGGTACATCAACGATGACTCCTGCCGAGTTACAGAAAGAATTGTATCATTTGGCATGTAATGTTACGATATCCACATCACAAGGTAGTACTACTATATCTATCTCAGGTCTCGCTGAAAACATGTTGTCGGCAATGAAGATTGCAGAAGAATGGCTTAACGATGCAAAAAGCGATAGAAGCGTTTATGACAATATGGTCGCAGATATTCTTAAAAGCCGTGCTGATGCAAAACTTGACCAACGTACAAATTTCTCATATCTTCGTACTTATGGACAATATGGTCCAATTAATCCTTTGACAAATATTATGTCTGAAGATGAACTTAAGAGTACAGACCCTCAATCGTTGCTCAACAATCTCAAACACATAGAAGACTACCAGAAAACAATTATTTATTACGGACCGCTCGCGATGAGTGAAGTAGAAAAATTGTTGAAGAAAGAAATTAAACGCAAGAACTTGCTCCCAACACGTGAAGGTGATGTTTTTGAAGCACAGGGTACTCCAATCAATGAAGTTTACATAGCTCCGTACGAAGCAAAGAATATCTACATGTTCAATTATTCCAATAATGGCCAAAAGTACGATTCGTCTTTGATGCCAGCTATGGAAGTCTATAATGAATATTTCGGAGGAGGCATGAATGGTGTTGTATTTCAGGAGCTACGTGAAGCACGTGGCTTGGCATATTCTGCATCTGCATGGTACACGAGTGCTTCTTATAAAGATTTCACGAATGGTTTCTATACTTATATCATTTCTCAAAATGACAAGTTGCCAGAATGTTTGAAGACTTTTGATGAAATTGTTGAAAATCTGCCTGCTCAAGAAGGTGCTTTTCAAGTTGCAAAAGATGCTGTGTTGAAGCGTATAGCAACAACCCGTACTATCAAGAGTGGGGTGTTAAGCAGTTTCTTGTCTGCTCGCCGCCATGGATTGGACTACGATATTAACCGCGATATATATAACAAGGTGAAAACTATGACTCTTGACGATATTGTACGGTTCCAACAACAGAATGTTAAGGGGCGCACATACAAATATCTCATTCTTGGCGATGAGAAAGAATTTGACATAAAGACTCTAGAAGGCCTTGGACAGATTCATCGTCTCTCTCAGAAAGATATTTTTGGATATTAATTCGATATTTCGTTTTTTTTGTGTTGATGTTTGTAATATAGATAATAGGATGAGGTAGCGAACGGCTTACGTGCTTATACGGATGGTTACTATAATCAAAAAGGAGGGCAATATTGCCCTCCTAAATTTTCAACAATTTGTGCCTAATTGAGATTTGCACTTGTATGTTGAATTTTTCTAATCTGTAACTCAAACAGAAATATTTTATTTTACGCAGACTGTCGCAAAGGCTTTTTTATAATTTTGTAATTTTACGTACCTTCGCACAAGAAAAATTTTGACAAGACTTATGACGAAATTTATTTCATGGAACGTAAACGGACTTAGAGCTGTGGTAAACAAAGGCTTCGTGGAGAGCTTCCGTAAGTTGGATGCAGATTTTGTGTGTCTGCAAGAGACAAAAATGCAAGAGGGACAACTTGATCTTTCCTTTGATGGTTATGAGAGCTATTGGAACTATGCTACAAAACGTGGTTATTCAGGCACATGCATTTTTGCTCGCCAACATCCTATAAGTGTTACATATGGAATGGCACATGATGCAATTGCCGATGACGATTACCTTGTGATGCATGGTGAAGGGCGCGTGATAACACTTGAAATGGAGCATTACTATCTTGTGAATTGTTACACACCAAACTCACAAGATGGATTAAAAAGATTATCATTGAGAATGCGTTGGGAGGACGATTTTTTACGACATCTAAAGTGCCTTGAACAAAAGAAACCCGTAATTGTTTGTGGAGACTTGAATGTTGCCCACAAAGAAATAGATTTAAAGAATCCGAAGACAAATCGTCAGAATCCAGGTTTTACTGACGAGGAGCGAACAAAAATGACACAACTGCAAGAGGCAGGTTTTATTGATACATATCGTTTCTTTTATCCGAATCGCGAAGGGGCTTATAGTTGGTGGTCATACCGATTTCATGCTCGAGAAAAGAATATAGGGTGGCGTATTGATTATTTTCTTGTATCACAATCTTTGGGAAAGCATCTTATAGATGCAAAGATTCTTGCCGATTATGATGGAAGCGACCATTGCCCCGTATCTCTTGAGATAGATTTATAAGGGCTTCCAATGCCCTCCCAAAAAACATCATTAGACTATTTATGCGCTAATAAGCCTTCTTTTTATCATTTGTTTTGTCGCTTTTTGGTTGTCTCAAGCATTACCATATTTAGTGAAAATATCTCATGTGTAATCAAAATAAAAAGCCCTATTAGTAGAAGGGCTTTTATCTTTCCTTACTTAGAGAGATATAAAGAAAATTCATGTATTTATCTTACAATAAGGCTTTTATACTGTTTTCAAGGTCTTTTATTTGGACGTCGCGAGCAACCAATTGATTGGCTTTATTAATAAGGAAGAATGAAGGAATATTTTGGACGTTGTATAATTGAACAACACTCGAAGCCTCACCTTCTTCAGCACGGACATTAATCCAAGGTAATTTTTTAGTAGAAGTTTTCCAAAAATGTTTATTATCATCAAGTGACACCATATAAACTTCAAAGCCGCTATTATGATATTTCTCATAAATCTCACGAATCATCATTATACGTTCCATACTTTGATCTGTATTGAAAATGTTGAAATATAGCAATACGGCCTTACCTTTTAGGTCAGTAAGATGACATACTTTACCCTTGTTGTCAGTAAGAGCAATATCAATAAGTCCTGTCTCCTCTGCATCAGAAATGGCTAGTGCATTCTTTTGACGAGCTTCAAGATAACGGGTATTATTCATTCCGTCAATGGCAATATTGTGCAGATTCTTTGCGCGTTCAGTGCCAGAATAATAAGTATCCCAATTCGTAGCAACTGCAGCAAAAGCTTTTATATCATCTTTATTAACACCAGGATCAAAGATGAGATAACGCCCGATGGTCTGGAATAATGCGAAATAAGCGTATGCTTTGCCCGGGGCCTTGTAGATATAATTTCTCTTAATATTCTCTTTGTAGGCATTTACAATAAATTGTAAACTATCTGTAGGGGCTTTTTCTATTTGATGGCGCAAGTCTATCTGCAACTTTGCCAATTCCTTTATCTTTGTGCAGTTTTCGCTACCTTCAACGATATACTCCGTAGCCATGTTATTCTTATAGTCGGCATTAATAGTAACCGTTTCTGTAGAGTCAATAGAGATATTGATAATTTGATTGCGGATACGTAGACGATAGAACTCGGGAGCCATTGGCATCACACCATCAAATGAAAAATTCCCATTTTTAGTGAGTCTAACTGAATCAAGAACATTTATATCTTCAATACCGATATTCTCAAAATATAGTACAGAATCAGGGGCATTGACAATCTTACCCATAATGTGAAATTTGTCTGTTTTTGTGCAACTTGCAAGCATAATGAAAGCAAATGCTAGTATAAGAAGTTTTTTCATTTTGTGGATTGTTTTTGAATATATGTTGCGAAGGTACAAAAAAACTATGAAAAGCAAAAAGTAGCTCAAAAGAAAGCTCTAATAAGAGCCTTTGAAACTTCATTCTTTTTTGCTCGCTACCTGTGATTTGTTGCGATGATTTTAATGAATTATCGCGATAATTCATACAACTTGTTGCGATAATTTTATGTATTTGTCACGACAAGTTGGTGGCAATGTCCGTTGTAGAGCGAAGTTACACCATGAAGCAGCTTTGCTATTCGGGTGTGTTCTATTAAACAAAAATAGGTAATTAGGCTATTATGCGCTAATAAATATTAAAATCATTTTGATAAAAATTAAAAAAGCGCAATATCATTTATGGAGAAGGATGGTTAATAATAGAACTTTCATTGAACATTTGTCCACATGTAATCTTTGTGTATCCATGCAATAAATAGGTATGGTCGGAAGATCTAGGAAAAAATGCCAAAATAGAGAATTTGATGTTAATAATAAGGATTTAAATCAATTAAGTCTTAGTATATTGATATTAGGTAAAGATGTTAATTTTTGCACAATTATAGTGTGGTTGTGCAAAGATAGACGCTTTTTTGGACTAAAAGTTTGCATATCTTGATAAAATATTGTTCCTTTGTAGCGGTTTTTTTCAAAAATTTGGAAAAATAGGTTGAACTTTAATGAAATAATAACTATAAAAAGGAAAAATTATGTCTGACATTGAAAAGAAAGTAAAAGAGATTATCGTAGAAAAACTTGGTGTTGACGAAGCAGAAGTGAAGCCAGAGGCAAGTTTCACGACCGACCTCGGAGCAGACTCACTTGATACAGTTGAGTTAATTATGGAATTTGAAAAAGAATTCGGTGTTTCTATACCAGACGATCAGGCTGAGAAGATTGCTACTGTCGGTGATGCTATCAAGTTCATTGAAGAAACACAGGCTTAAACATACCAAGTAAAGAACCTAAAAATATATTGGAAGATTGAAAGCACAGACCGCGTGTAGGCCTAACTCTCAGTCTTTCAATTTTTTATTTTCTAAATAAATCTTATATGGAACTGAAGAGAGTTGTCGTAACAGGTCTTGGCGCTGTTACACCTTTGGGCAATAACGTAGCATCCACATGGGAGAATTTATTAGCAGGAAAGAGTGGGGCAGCACCAATAACGAAATTTGATACTACATTATTTAAGACAAAATTCGCTTGCGAAGTGAAAAATCTTGATGTTAGCAATATGCTTGACAGAAAAGAACTTCGCAGTATGGACTATTATTGCCAATATGCTATGGTAGCTGCAGAAGAGGCAATCAAAGATGCGGAAATCGACTTGGAGAATGCTGATAAATCAAGGATAGGCGTCATTATCGGAACGGGAATAGGCGGTAATACCTCTTTCCAACATGAGGTACAAGATTATGAGGCTGGCAAAGAAAATGGTCCAAGATTTAGCCCATTTTTTATTATAAAAACTATAGTAAGCATGGCAGCCGGTGATATTAGCATAAAATATGGCTTTAGTGGTCCGAATTATGCTACGTCTTCAGCTTGTGCATCTTCATCGCATGCTATTTCCGATGCTTTTAATTTGATACGCTTGGGTAAAGCCGATATGATACTTGGCGGTGGAGCAGAGTGTGCTGTCTGTGAAAGTGGTGTTGGTGGTTTTAACTCTATGCACGCACTATCAACAAGAAATGATGATCCTCAAGGGGCTTCTCGCCCATTCTCAAAGAGCCGTGATGGTTTTGTGCTTGGCGAAGGTGGTGCTGTGTTGGTGCTTGAAGAGCTTGAACATGCAAAAGAGCGTGGAGCAAAAATTTATGCAGAACTCGTGGGTACTGGAATGAGTGCAGACGCATATCATATTTCTGCACCTCATCCAGAGGGTGTAGGCGCTATCAAAGTAATGAAAGAAGCATTAGATGATGCCCACTTAAATACTGCAGATATTGACTATATCAATGTACATGGAACAAGCACGGGGCTAGGAGACATAGCTGAAATAAAAGCTATCAAAGAGGTCTTTGGCGAGGACGCATACAAGTTAAATATCAGTTCTACGAAATCAATGACCGGACATTTGCTTGGTGGAGCGGGTGCTATCGAAGCCATGTTCTCAATTCTTGCAATAAAAAATGATATAGTGCCTCCTACAATCAATCATTCCGATGGTGATGAAGATGAAAACATAGACTATCGTCTCAACTTCACTTTTAATAAGGCACAAAAACGGCAAATACGTGCGGCCTTGAGCAACACATTTGGGTTTGGTGGGCACAATGCATGCATCATATTTAAGAAATATGAATAATATCATAGAAAGAATTAGGCTCCCTTTCCGAAGAGACAGGGAGCTTTTTTCGTCTTTGTATAATATCTTGGGATTCTATCCAAAGCGGATAGAATACTATAAGATGGCACTATTGCATCGTAGCATGGCCGCAAAGAACGATAAAGGACGTCCTGTGAATAATGAACGGCTAGAGTTTCTTGGAGATGCGATCCTTGACGCTGTAGTGGGAGATATTGTCTTTAAATATTTTCCAAAGAAGCATGAGGGTTTTCTTACAAATGTTCGTAGTAAAATAGTAAGTCGTAAGAGTCTTGGCGTATTAGCACACACAATGGGAATAGAGAGGCTTATCAAGAATGCTAATCATAGTATGAGCCATAATAATTATATGGCAGGTAATGCATTTGAAGCACTTATAGGAGCAATATATTTGGATAAAGGCTATGAATGTTGTCTGAAGTTTATGAAAGAACGTATTCTCAATGAAAAGTTCAATCTTGATAAAGTGGCCAATAATGATGATAACTTCAAAAGCCAACTTTTAGAATGGACACAAAAAAATAAGGTTGAAATAAATTTTGTTCTTTTACGTGAAAGCAAGGAAGATAATTGTAGCCCATATTTTAAGTATCAAGTTGAACTAAATGGTATAAATGGTGGTGTAGGATGTGGATATTCAAAGAAGGAAAGCCAACAGAAAGCATCACAGGAGACATTAAAAATGTTGAAAAGGAATATAGATTTTGTCAATAGCATTTTTGCTGTAGATATGTTAAAATAAAATTAAAAAGAGAAAACAATGAGTTTAACAAAGATTGCACACAAGATGTTTCTTCCAAGAATGAAATCTTTGGATAAACATTTTTCGCAAGGCGTTGAGTTGCAACGAAAAGTGCTAGAATTTCTTGTCTCAACGGCTCGCAATACTGAATTCGGAATAAATCATAAATTCTCTGAAATACATTCTTATGAGGACTTTGTGCATAATATACCACTAAACACTTATGAAGAGGTTAAAGCTGATATTGATCGCATGCGTAATGGCGAAAAAGATATTCTTTGGCCAGGATGTGTGAAATGGTATGCCAAATCGTCGGGTACTACGAATGATAAAAGCAAGTTTATCCCTGTGAGCAAGCGTGGGTTGCAACATTTACATTATGCAGGAGGAACCGATGCTGTAGTGATGTATCTGCGAAATCATCCTCAAAGTCGAATATTTGATGGAAAAGGCCTTATCCTAGGAGGAAGTCATTCTCCAAATTACAATTTGAAAAACTCATTGGTAGGAGATCTCAGCTCAATTCTTATTGAAAACATTAATCCTCTTGTCAATCTCGTGCGTGTGCCTAAAAAAGAGACAGCATTGCTGTCTGACTTTGAAATAAAGCGTGACCGAATAGCACGAGAGACGATAAATCAAAATGTAACAAATCTTAGTGGTGTGCCTTCGTGGATGCTTAGTGTGCTGATGCGTGTCATGGAAATAACAGGTAAGACACACCTAGAAGAAGTATGGCCAAACATTGAATGTTTCTTCCATGGTGGAGTGACATTCACTCCTTATCGTCAACAATATCATCAGCTTATAACTTCACCTAAAATGCATTATATGGAAACATATAACGCAAGTGAGGGCTTCTTTGGTCTGCAAAATGACCCAACAGATGCTGCGATGTTGCTTATGCTTGATTATGATTGTTTCTATGAATTTATTCCATTGGATGAAGTCGGTACTGAGCACCCAACATGTCTGCCTATATGGGATGTGGAAATTGGTAAAAATTATGCAATGGTAATTTCTACAAGTTGTGGTCTATGGCGTTATATGATAGGTGATACGATTACATTCGTATCGGTAAAACCATACAAATTCTATATTTCTGGACGCACAAAATATTTTATTAATGCATTCGGTGAGGAACTTATACAAGATAATGCCGAGAAGGGATTGGAGTATGCTTGCCAACAGACTGGAGCCGTAGTCTTAGAGTATTCGGCCGCTCCGGTATTTATGAACGAAAATGCAAAATGTCGTCACCAATGGCTAATTGAATTTAGTCATATGCCACAAAATGTAGAGACTTTCGCTGAGATATTAGATAAGAAACTACAAGAGATTAATTCCGATTATGAAGCAAAGCGATATAAAAATATCACCTTACAACCTTTGGAGATAGTTGTGGCTAGAAGAGGCCTATTTAATGATTGGCTCAAAAGCAAGGGCAAATTAGGGGGGCAACATAAAATACCGCGTCTTTCTAATACTCGTGTGAACATTGAACAAATGTTGGAATTTAATGTTTGAGATTGTAATGAAAAAACTATTTTATTTTCTTCCAATTTTCATAATAATATTGTCGGGTTGTGCTAATATGGGCTCACCTGAAGGTGGCTTATATGATGAGACTCCTCCAAAGGTATTGTACTCTACGCCAAAGGATAAGAGTACTAGTGTAAAGACGAAGAAAGTAGCGATTCATTTTAATGAATATATCTCCGTTGACAATCCTACAGAGAAAGTTGTAGTATCACCCCCACAAGCCGAAATGCCTGAGATCAAGACGAAGGGTAAAGATATCATCATTGAGTTAAAAGATACAATGAAAGAAAACATTACCTATACATTTGATTTTTCTGATGCCATTGTTGATTTCCATGAGGGCAATCCGATGGGGAATTATACATATAGTTTTTCTACGGGGGAGAAAATAGATACATTTGAGGTGTCTGGATATGTACTTGATGCTTATTCTTTTGAACCTATTAAGGGTATATTAGTGGGTCTTTATAGCAACATTGCTGATTCTGCATTTACATCTAGCCCTATGGAGCGTGTGGCAAGAACAGATGGAACGGGGCATTTTGTAATAAAGGGTGTTGGTAATGGTATTTATCGTGCCTACGCTCTGCAGGATGTTGATGCGAACTATATGTTCTCGCAAAAAAGTGAGATGTTGGCATTTGACCATCGTACATTCTCTCCTTCATCAACACTTGCAACTCGACGGGATACTATTTGGAGAGATTCTCTACATATTGAATCCGTAAATCTAGTTCCGTATACACGCTTTTTGCCTGATGATCTCACGCTTCTTGCTTTTACAGAGAAGCAGACTGACCGTCATCTTGTCAAGTCAAGCCGTGTGGATGAAAAGAATTTTTCTCTAATTTTCAGTTATGGTGGGGAAGAGCCAGTGATACGTGGGCTTAACTTTGATGATACTGACAAACTCGTTTGCGAAACATCACTAAAATGTGATACTTTGACATATTGGCTAAAGGATACAATACTTGTCAACATGGATTCTTTGGAAATAGAGTTGAAATATCTTGAAACAGATACTACAGGAATCCTTGTTTCAAAGACAGATACGCTAGTGTTGTCTCCAAAAATCTCATACGAAAAGCGTCAAAAACTGCAACAAGCAGAATATGAAAAATGGGAAAAGCAGCAAAACAAACTTAAAAAACGTGGTGAACCTTATGATTCTATAATGCCACCGAAGCCCCTTCAGCCAAAATATCAGCAAAATACAACAATCACACCGGATGCTATTTATACCATTGAAATGCCTGTCCCATTAGAGTCGTATAATGCTGATTCCATTCACCTTTATGCCGAAGTTGATTCAACATGGTATAGAGCACCATTTGAGTTCCGTCAAAAGGAAGGCTCTCTGCGAGTATATGAACTACTTGCCGAATGGCATGAAGGGATAAATTATTCCCTCGAAATAGACTCATTGGCATTTCGGGATATATATGGAAATGTTTCGGCGCCGTTCAAGACCGGTTTGCAAGTTGGATCGTCAGACTCCTACTCTTCGCTCTTTGTCAATCTCAGTGGACAAGATTCTTCTGCGATTATTGTGCAATTGATTAATAATTCAAAAGCGGTTATTAAGACCGCATTTGTTGAAGATGGTCATGCCGATATGTATTATCTTCAGCCTGGTACCTATTATCTAATGGCTTTTGAGGATTCTAATGGTAATGGTGTATGGGATACTGGACTATATGCAGAGGATAGGCAAGCAGAACGTGTGTTCTATTATAACAAGCCTATTGAGTGTAAGGAGAAGTGGGATGTGAATATTGATTGGAATTTGAATGCAGTTCCAATTCTAAAGCAGAAACCATCAGACCTTTCTCAAAAACAAGGTGAACGCGCAAAGACCATAAAGCATCGCAATTATGAATATATGATGAATCATAAAGAACAATATGCTAAACAACTTCAAATGTATAAATTTAAGACATCTTCTCAGCAGTCACAACGATAGATATTTCAATATTTTTTATGAGAAAAAAATGTGTTACAGCTCTGCTATGTATGTTTGTGTGTTCTTTATCATCGGCACAATGCACGATAGATAATGTATCTTTTACGGATTATGAGTCGCTTACTTATGATTTATATTATAATTGGAAGTTCATTTGGGTAAAGGCAGGGTTAGCATATTTTGACACATCTAAGATTAGTTATAAAGGCGTTCCTGCTTATAAAACTTATCTTGTGACAAAGGGCAATAATCGCTTAGATGATTATTTTGTACTTCGTGATACCTTGTTGGCTTATTATGGCATGGATGTGCAACCTCTTTATTTTCGCAAAGGAGCCCGTGAAGGCAAACGCTATACTGTTGATGAGGTATTCTTTTCGTATGTTGATGGTGAAAGTAAAGTTCGTCAGCATTATATGGATCGACATGGGAAGCATCATTGGTACAATCGTGATGGTGGAGGGCAATGTATATACGATATGATAGGTTATCTTCAACGAGCCAGAAATTTTGATGCTAAAGGTTGGAAGAAGGGCAAAACGATACCTTTTCTTATGGCAGATGGTGATGATATTAAGCGATGCCAATTAAGATACCGTGGTAAAGAAACATATAAGATGGATAATACCGGTGAGACATTTCGTTGTTTAGTGCTTTCATTTATGGAATTTGAAGATGAAGGCAAGAAATACAAAGAGATAGTGCGATTTTATGTTACAGACGATAAGAATCATATTCCAGTACGTCTTGATTTATTCTTGAGATTTGGTTCAGCTAAAGCTTTTCTAAGATATTATAGTGGTGTTCGTAACCCTCTCACGGCACGCATTGAGGCACAATATGACCGCAAGTAGGGCTTAGGGGGTGGGAAGGAGTTTCACATTTTCTTACTCCACATTCTTGATTTCTATCAGTGATTATCGATTGCGGAGTGCAATAGTCCTTGTTGTCTCATTTCTTCAATGGTGAGTTCTAACTTATCAAACCAAGCCATACCAAAGCGACGAGTCAAAGGTTTTTGTAGAAATTTATAAAGGGGGATGCCAAGTTTTTTGCCATTTTCTATACCACATTTGCAGATGTTCCAACGGTCATAGTTCAAAGCAATCATACCATTTCTCATCTTTTTTTCACGAATAGGATAGAGAGCGCAACTGATAGGTTTGGGGAAAGCACATTCGCCTGTTCTAAATTTGCTATCGAAAGAGCAGAGACAATTTCCATTTGAATAATAGGCAAAGATGCAATCACGGCCATTTACAATGTTTGTGACAAATTCTCCTGTGATGTCTATTGTACAGACACCATCTTTGTCAATGATGGCTTGTGCTTGAGCTGGAATCATTTTCCATACGCAGTCAAGTGAATCTTCAATCTCTAATATCTCATCAATGGTTAGTGGAGCTCCTGCATCACCTTCAATGCAACATACTCCGTGGCAGGTGTCTATATCGCAGCAAAACAATTCTGTGATGCAGTCCATGGAGATAAGTACATCGTCAATATCTAGCATTGGTGGAAGGTCGTTATGGTTTACCATTCTATAGGTGCTTTATCTTGTTTTGTAAGATAGGCATTTGCCTGTGAAAAATGTTTGTTGCCAAAGAATCCGCGATGGGCAGAAAGTGGTGAAGGGTGAGCCGATGATAGTATGAGGTTTTTCGTTTTATTGATATATGTGGCTTTATTTTGGGCGAAATTACCCCAAAGAATATATATAAGCCCTTCGCGCTTTGTTGCTAGTTTTTTTATGACCGCATCGGTAAAAGTTTCCCAACCACGATGTTGATGACTAGCTGCAAGGTGTGCCCGTACGGTCAGGGTTGCATTGAGCAGAAGCACTCCTTGATTTGCCCAAGATGTAAGGTCTCCATTAGATTTAGATGGTCTTCCCATATCGTTTTCAATCTCCTTAAAAATGTTTTTTAGCGAAGGAGGAAACATTACCCCTGCATTGACAGAGAAACAAAGTCCATGGGCTTGACCGGGCTCATGATAAGGGTCTTGTCCGATGATGACGACTTTCACTTTGTCAAAAGGACATAGGTTAAAAGCGTTGAAGATGAGTTTTGCCGGGGGGAAACATAAATAGTTAGAATATTCTTTGCGTACAAAGTCAGTGAGTACCTTAAAATAAGGCTTTTCAAATTCCTCTCCCATGACCTGTTTCCAACTGTCTTCTATTTTTACATTCATATTTTTTACTTATTGTTGCAAAAATACAATTCGCTTGCCCGTCTTGTGGGCATATTCTATTTCGGATCTTGTGCTACTACCGATATAGCCTCCTACATTTATTACAAAAATCTCATCTGCCATGTCTATTTTGCGCTTGTGCATATCGTCAAGCATTTCTTTTGTCCCTTCTTCCCATACTTCATCATCACCGCTATGGCCGAATAGACCTACGGAGATGACTATGTTTCCTTCAAGAGTGAGGCGTTTTTGCACTTCAATGAATTCTTTACGAAACTTGGTGCTGCCACACAATGTGATAACCTTATATTTTCCTACCATAATGAGATCTTGTTTTGGGGGCCGTAAGTTTTTAGGCTTATAATTTATGAAATTAGTATTATTTGTAATGTCTGAATTTGTTTGGTGAACAACCTACGCGTTCTTTGAAGAATTTCCCAAAAAATGACTGGTTAGGAAATTTTAAGGATTCGGAAATTTCTTTGATACTCTTATTAGTATTGCGTAATTGCACCCGCGCTTCAAGTATGATGTAATAGTCTATCCATTCGTTTGGTGTGCGTTGACTTGCGTTTTTGATGACAGCAGATAGGTATTTGGGTGAGATGCATAGTTGTTCACTATACCATGTGACGCGTTTTTGTTGATGAAAATTCTTCTCTACAAGTTTTAAGAACTGTGCAAAGATGATGTCCTGCCTACGTTTACCATTCTCTGTGGTCTGTTGATTGTGGTATATAATATTACTCAAATCATAAATCCAAGATAACATTACCGACCGCAAAATTTCACGCCGAAAATGGTTGTTATTCTCTGATGTCTTCAGTTCCAACATGTTATAATAGTGATGGAACATTGTTGCGTCATCGTCTGAGAGTTGGAGAATAGGATGTTCGCGTGAAAATAGCAGTAACGAGGAAATATCTTCATAGTTCATTATGATGTCCTCAATGAAATTGTTAGAAATAAAAATTACGATTCCATTGAAATCAGGGGATACCTCGTAACTTTCAAGTGTTTCGTTTACGTTGATTATTATAAGATCATTTTTTTTAATAGAGTATAAGATTGTATTTAACGCAAAACTTACAGACCCACTATAACAGATTACTGCACACATACAATCCATTTTGAATGGATGATGTGGGATAGGGACATTCTTAAAATCACTAAACAATAAGAGGTCTTCCCCCATAAAATTTGTGTGTCTCTTACTGCTTCGTGTAATTGCGTCTCGAAGCGAAAGGCTACGGATGTGTTTTTTGCTCATTTTTATCAATTTTGAGCAAAAGTAAACAATTTTATTATATGTTCAAAGAAAAAGCGAACAATTTTTGCTTCCTATGTATGAACTGGGTGTACTCATATTGAGAGGGTTTTGTCGCAATAATCGGTAACGCCAAGTCGATGTGTAACGAATATAATGGTCTTGTCGTTTTCGGAAAGCAGGTTGTGTAGTAGTTGTTTCTCTGTTTGTATATCAAGTGCTGATGTAGCTTCATCAAGCAACATGACACTTCCTTCGCGTAATAGTGCTCGAGCAATGGCAATGCGTTGTGCTTGCCCTTCTGAAAGTCCTGCACCACCTTCTCCACAACGAGTGTTAAGTCCATTTGGGAGGTCAAAACAAAAGTCAGCACAAGCTTTGCGTAGCGCAGAGTGGAGTTCTTTGTCAGTAGCATTGATATTGCCAAGATAGAGATTTTCTCGAATAGTTCCACTGAGAAGAGTATTACCTTGAGGAACATAGATAAGGTTGCAACGGGTGCGTGGAGAGACCTCGGTATTTTCTACATTATTATATATATAGACTTTTCCTTCTTGAGGGTGCAATAAGGCGAGAATCATCCTAATCAGTGTTGTTTTGCCTGTACCTGTTTCGCCAACGACGGCAGTGCAAGTGCCGGGCGCAAAGTCAAAGTCAATGTTATTAAGTACTTTTTCCCCATCGTAGGCAAATGAGATGTTCTTAAAACGAATACCGCAAGTTCCTTTTAAATAGTGTGGAGGGCCTTGTTCTTCGAGTTGCATATCTTGCAGTTCCATAAGTCGCTCTGCAGCAGTGAGCACACTCACCGATTGTGGCGCCAAACGCATTAGGTCGCGAGCTGGGCTTTGTATTCTATTGACAAGTTGTAGGAATGCTGTCATTGAGCCAAAGGTCAGAGTGCCAGCTGCCAAGCGTAATGCTCCCCACAAAAAGGCAATGAGATACCCTGTGAGAAAACCTATGTTGATCATCAAATGGGAAGCAACGGAAAATCGTGTACGATGGCGCACTTGTTCGCGAAGAATACTCTGTGTGTCGTCTAAACGCTCTATCATGACATCGTTTTTCTCTAAGGCTTTGATGAGCATGCGATTCTGAATGGTTTCTTGAAGAATACTTTGCACTTTGCTATCACTATTTCTTACATCACGTGTATAGGAACGCATGCGACGCATATAGAAACGACTGAATAAGATTGCTATTGGAATGATTACTACGACTACACAAGCAAGCATCAAGTCAAGGCTTGCTAATATGTAAAAGGCCCCTAAGAAAAGAACTAATATCGACAATATATTTGGTAATAGTTCGGTAATGAAGTTGATGATATTTTGCACATCAAGTTCAAGTCTGTTGAGTATATCGCCACTATGTAAGGCTTTTTTACTTTGCCATTCGGAATGCAAGATTGCCCAAAGCATACGTTGTTGCATTCTATTCTGCGCCTTGATGCCTAGTATGTTTTTTATCCATATATTGCAAATGCGAAGCCCCATGTTTGTGAGATATAAGGCTGTGAGAAGACCTACAGCAAGATAAATTTCATTGGCAGGATGATGAAATTGAGCCATGTCAATGGCATTTTTCATTGCCCATACACACGAAAGGCTTACTCCAACCTCTAGTATGCCAATAATAGCATTGATGATGGTCTGTTTACGATTGCCCTGTGAGGTATGCCATATCCATTGAAGAATATCGCTTATAGGGTATTTGTCATTTTGGATTTTGAGAAGATGTTTAATGTTCATTGCCACGGGCTCCAAGAAATAGTTTTTCGCGCAATGTGGAAAAGAAATGATGTTTGTGATTTCTTACCACGATGATATTATAGGGTGCTTTCTTGATTGTAATTTTTGTGTTGGTGTCGCATTTTCTTGAATGTCCGTCAATGCCGATGAGAAAATTTCCAGTCCGACTTGTTATGGAAAGGTCAATGATAGAATCATCAGTAATTACAATAGGGCGCACATTGAGTGAATGAGGTGCTACAGCTGTAAGTGTGAGAGTGCTAGAGTTAGGTGCTACTACAGGACCGCCAACAGCTAGGGAATAGGCTGTACTTCCCGTGGGTGTACTGACTATGAGTCCGTCAGCTTGATAGGTGGCAAGATATTCGCCATTGATATTTATGCTGATACTGATCATTGATGCTGTGTCGCGTTTGAGAATGGCAATATCGTTGAGTGCAAAAGTATGTTCATATATGGTGCTAGAGACCAATTCAATTACTGTACGGTTGTCAAGTGAGTACTCTTTGTTAAAGATTATTTGCAATTCCTCTTCAATTTGATTGGCGCTAGTATCGGTGAGAAATCCGAGATGGCCTGTATTTATTCCGATGATAGGTATTTGTTTGTTTCCTATGTGTTGTGCTGTATGTAGGAAAGTGCCGTCTCCACCAAGTGAGATTGCGAAGTTGGCTGTAAAATTATCATCTTCTTGAACTTTTAAAGAGTGAAAATCTTGTTCTTGTATTATTAGATTTTGTAAAAACTCTTTTTCAACAGTAAGTTCTGCCCCACGGTCAGCAAGGAAGTTTTTGATAGTTTGGACATGGGTGCAAATGCTTTTCTGATAGGTGTTTCCAAATAAAACGAATTTCATTTTGCTTTTTGCCATAAGTTTTTATAAAAACATTATCTTTGCATTGGACAAAATTAGTGCAAACCAAGAATAAAGCAAAAAAATACTTTGTATTTTTAGATTTAGGTTGTGAGTGAAAATGGAGCTTGCTACGATTAACACTCACAAAAAAATCGTTAAATCTTTAGATTTTTGCTTTATTTTGATGTCGCCTAATTTGCACGAAGTGTTAACGAGCGAAAATTAGTGCAAATTGAACACAGAATCAAGTTTCTTGAATTATGTTGAGGTGTAGCTTAATTTGTAGGAACTGAAAATTAGTACAATTTAAGAAATAAGAAAAATAGTAACACAATGAAACAGGTTTTTGTATTTTTAGCCGATGGATTTGAGGATGTTGAGGCTATAGCTATTGTGGATATTTTGCGACGTGCAAGCATCAAGGTTACAACCGTAAGTATCAATTCTGACAAAATAGTAACATCTGCACACAATGTGCAGGTTGTTGCTGATGTATGTTTTGAGAATGCAGATTTTTGTGATGCCACGATGCTTGTATTGCCGGGCGGACTTCCTGGTAGTGATAACCTTCGTGATTATAAGCCATTGCAACAATTGTTGTTGGAGCATAATCAAAAAGGCGGTTTGATTGCCGCCATTTGTGCTGCTCCAAAGGCGTTGGGGAATTTAGGGTTGTTGGACGGCAAGTATGCTACATGCTATCCGGGATGTGAAGATACAATGATGGGAGCTAGATATACTGCTGAATTATGTACGATTTGTGAAAATATAATAACAGGTGAAGGTCCTGCGGCTGTATTTCCTTTTGCCTATACTCTTGTTGATATTTTACTTGGTAATGGCGCATCTGATGGACTGAAAGAAGGTATGATGTATAATCATCTTCTAAGTTAGGAGGTTGAGTCGGATAATTGTTTTGTAATCAATTTGATTGTGGATTATGTAATTGTTGTTGCAGGGGGACAGGGTCTTAGGATGGGTTGTGATATTCCTAAGCAATTCCTTGATGTGGGTGGTATACCTATCTTGATGCATACTATTCGGTGTTTTAGGGAGTATTCTCATGCTTTACATATAATTCTTGTCCTCCCAGAAAGTCAGCAAAGTCTTTGGCACGAATTATGTCAAAAACATAATTTTGCAGAAGATGTGATGATTGCTACAGGTGGGCAGACACGTTTTGATTCCGTAAAGAATGGACTTGCTCTCATTGCAGATGATGCCGATGGAATCGTTGGTATTCACGATGGTGTACGTCCTTTTGTATCACAAGATGTAATTCATCGTTGTTTTGAAGAAGCAAAAGAATATGGTGCCGTTGTTCCGGTAATGTCTATAGTTGAGACGCTATGGAATAAGAATGGAGAGCGATCAAATCGTGATGATTTCTTTCTAGGGCAAACACCACAAACATTTAAGATATCGTTGTTGAAGCAAGCTTATCAACAGCCGTACGAAGAAGGATTTACCGATGATGCGTCTGTTGTCCTAAAGTTTGGTCACAAGGTGAAATTTATTAAAGGTAATCGTGAAAACATAAAAATCACGACTCCATTTGATTTGAAGATAGCCGAATCCATCGTGAGTATTAGGAGATAGTCTTACTCAATAGACAATTGTGGATACATTTCAAATAAATAAAGGTGTCTTCTATAAATTCTAAAATGATATAAACTTTTTTAGTTCATCTCGATATAATTTTTAGAACCCACCTTAAGACTCTGTAGATTCTCATTCTTCATTAAAGGTTCTCATCGTATGCGTGAACGGGATAATCGGTCGTGTAATGTAGGCCACGACTCTCTTTGCGTTCTATTGCCATACGAGTAATTAGATAGCCGACATTTATCATATTGCGTAATTCACAGATATCACGATTTGCATGGACGCGTTTAAAGAGTGTTTCAGTTTCCTCATAAAGCAAGTCAAGACGATCCCAAGCGCGTTTTAGTCGCAAATCGGAACGAACTATGCCCACGTAGTGGCTCATGATTGCACCTACCTCTTTGATGCTTTGCGTGATGAGTACTTTTTCTTCGTTTGTCATTGTGCCTTTATCGTTCCATTCTGGTACTTTTTCGTTGAATGTGTAATCGTCTACGACCTCAAGAGTATGTTTCGCGGCTACATCGGCGTAGACAACAGCTTCTATTAGCGAGTTGCTTGCTAGGCGGTTGCCACCATGAAGACCTGTGCATGAGCATTCACCTACGGCATAAAGACGTTTGATGCTTGATTCTGCATTTAGATTAACCTTGATACCACCACACATATAGTGTGCGGCGGGACGTACTGGAATCATTTCTTTTGTTATATCAATACCTATTGAAAGGCATTTTTGGTAGATATTTGGAAAATGATGTTTTGTTTCTTCTGCATCTTTGTGTGTGACATCAAGACAAACATGTGTCAATCCATGTTTTTTCATTTCTTTGTCAATGGCGCGTGCAACTATATCGCGTGGAGCGAGCGAAAGGCGTTCATCGTAATTCTCCATGAAAGTCTTACCCGTTGGCAGTTTCAATATGCCACCATAACCACGCATTGCCTCGGTGATAAGATAGGCGGGATGATTTTCGCTTGGGTTGTATAGTGCTGTTGGATGAAATTGTACAAATTCCATATCTTGTATTGTCCCCTTTGCGCGATATACCATTGCTTCGCCATCACCGGTAGCGATTATAGGGTTAGTAGTAGTTTGATAGACTGCGCCACAGCCACCAGTACACATTAGTGTCACTTTGCTTAAGTAGGTGTCAACTTTTTGCGTTTCGGGATTCAGTATATAAGCTCCATAGCATTCTATGCCTCGAGTCTTGCGTGTGATTACTTGCCCAAGATGATGTTGGGTGATGATTTCAACAGCGAAATGATTTTCCAACACTTCTATTTTGGAGTTTGAGCGTACGGCAGCCATCAATCCACGTTGAATTTCAGCTCCAGTATCATCTGCGTGGTGTAAGATACGAAATTCCGAGTGACCGCCTTCGCGATGTAAATCAAATTCTCCATTCTCTTTGCGGTCAAAGTTGACTCCCCAGTTCACGAGTTCGCGGATTTGTTCTGGTGCGTTTCTAACAACTTGTTCAACAGCTTGACGGTTGCTTATCCAATCGCCTGCCACCATTGTGTCTTGAATATGTTTGTCAAAATCATCTACGAGTAGATTTGTGACCGAAGCCACGCCCCCTTGTGCAAAATATGTGTTTGCCTCTTCAAGTTTTGTTTTGCAAACGAGTGCAATCTTTCCGTTGTGTGCTCTTGCAATTTTTAGAGCGTAACTCATTCCGGCAACTCCACCGCCGATGATGAGAAAGTCATATTTTTTGATCATTTCTTATGTGTTTTCAGTTTTATTATAGAATATTTCTAAAACATTTTATGGTTTCTACAGCAGCTTTTACATCGTGAACTCGCAAGATAGATGCTCCTTTCATTAATGCCGCCATGTTTAGTGCTATAGTACCGTTTAGAGCCTCGTCTATTGATGTCCCGAGTGTTTCCCATATCATTGATTTGCGCGACAAACCCACAAGAATGGGTAGGTTAAATATTTTTAGACGCTCCAATTGAGATAATACTTTAAAGTTTTCATCTATGGTTTTGCCGAAGCCAAATCCTGGATCTATGATGATGTCTTTTATATAACATCTTCGTAGGCGGTCAATTTCGGAAGTGAATGTCACAATCATTTCATCAATGTTACTTTTTTGTGAAGTTAGGACATAGTGGACATTCTTTTTTGCAAGGGTATTAACCATTTTTTCATCACTTATCTCTGAAATATCATTGATGATTGAAGCTCCAAACTCTTCTATTGCGACTTTTGCTATAGATGCGCGATATGTGTCGATAGAAATTACCGCATTGCTATTTATGTTTTTTACGATGTTTACAGCTAGGCGTAGTCGGTAAAGTTCATCATCTTCTGTAACGAACGTATGGTTAGGTCGTGTAGAAAAAGCTCCGATGTCGATAATGTCACCACCTTGTGAAAAAATTTCTTCTGTGCGTAGGGCAATTTCCTTTTCGGTTTGCTTGCGCGAGGCGAGATAGAACGAGTCGGGTGTGACGTTCAATATCCCCATAACTTTTATGGGATGTCTGCTCATTGAGTGTTGATTTTTCGCAACAAAAGTATAAAATAAATTCAATACCAAGTATGAGATTAAAACATTTTTATTAATATTGCACTTCCATGTTGACTCTGCTTGCCAAACTGAGAGCAATCAATTCATTTGAATTGCCGAGTTGCGATAGTAGGAAATAATAGTAAGGGATGGATACGTAGTCGATGGCATTCCATTGCGCCTTCCAATCGGCACCACATCTGCTGAAAAATCTACCATTGTAAAGACTTAATGAGATAATCGAAAAATCAAACCATCCTTACGAACTTCACAAACCATCCTTGTAGTCCTCGCGACCTATCCTTATGGGCCACACTAACTGTCTTGTTCGGTCTTTATAACGTACACACCAAGTTCTCATAATTGAGCAAATAGAAATTCGAGTGTTTAACTACCTAATCTTAAGTATTAGAATAATCAAAAAGGAGGGTTAGAGATTAGAGTTGAGAGGGATAATAATCGCTCTAATCTAGTTGCTAGACTTACCGAAGAAGCCGAAGCAGCCGAAAGAGGGATTCAGAAACAAAGGAAGTCATTTTCAAAATGGGAACGTATGGCAACAGTAATCTCTTTCATTTCATCATTAATAAACTTCGGGTGGTCGTTTTCTTTGAAAGCTCATACTAGTTTCGTTTACGTAAATTAGGAGTTGTTCTTGTTGGCAATAATGGAAATTTTTATATAAATTTGCAACCAAAGAAATTATAATAAGATTCGTAATGCCATGCAGATAGAAAGTCTATATCAGATTTTTGGTGAACATCCCACCATTACTACCGATAGTCGCAACTGCGAAAAAGGGAGTATCTTCTTTGCTCTAAAGGGGCAAAGCTTTAATGGGAACAATTATGCTGAAGATGCACTTAAAAAGGGATGTAGCTATGCCGTCGTGGATGAACATATACCCATCAATGACGAAAGAATAATCTTTGTTGACAACGTACTAACCACATTACAAATTCTAGCTCGCCATCATCGTCGCACACTCGCAACGAGAATCATAGGAATAACAGGCACCAACGGAAAGACAACCACCAAGGAGTTAATCGCAACTGTATTAGCTAAGAAATATAATGTTCTCTATACGCAAGGCAATCTAAACAACCATATCGGCGTGCCAATTACCTTGCTACGATTGAGCAAACAACACGAAATCGCCGTTATCGAAATGGGAGCAAACCATCCGGGAGAAATCAAGGCACTTGTTGACATAGTTGAGCCGAATTACGGAATAATTACCAATGTCGGCAAAGCTCACCTAGAGGGGTTTGGTTCGCTTGAAGGAGTGATACGCACAAAAGGCGAACTCTACGACTATTTGCGGGCGCACAACGGGGAAGTCTTCGTCAACGAGAACAATGAACATCTAATGCACATCAGCCATGGACTTCAATTACAGTCCTATGGTAATGAGGGCAAGATAATCGCTTGCGACCCATATCTACAAATAGAGTACGAAGGCTCGCAGATAGCTACACATCTAATCGGCAGCTACAACATTGACAACTGTTTGGCTGCTACAGCAATAGGCAAATACTTTGGTGTTGGGCATGAAGCAATCTGCGATGCGTTGGCAAGCTATGCTCCCTTAAACAATCGCTCTCAACTATTGAAAACAGCATCCAACACCCTACTCATTGATGCCTATAATGCCAATCCCACAAGTATGATGGCTGCACTAGCGAACTTTCGCGACATGATGGTGAAAGATAAAATGATGATTCTTGGCGATATGCAGGAACTTGGGACTACGAGCCTCAAAGAGCATCAGACAATAGTAGATTTTATCCCACAAGTAGGAGCAAAAAATGTGTGGCTCGTAGGAGAAGAATTTGCCAAAACGCATTGCAACTATCGAAAGTTCCCTGATGTCAATGCTGTCAAAACAACTATTGAAAACGAAAAACCTAATGGATATCACATCCTTATAAAAGGTAGCAATAGCACAAGACTTTATCAACTGCAAGACAATTTGTAATATCGTGTAATTTAATAGGTGTTTTCTATAAATTTTAAAATGATATAAACTTTTTTAGTTCATCTCGATATAATTTATAAAACCCACCAATAACAAAACATCGTAAACACTATTAAAATGATTTCGTTTTTAGATTTTGGAATACTTGATGTTATAGACATTATATGCGTCGCATTAATGTTGTTCTACATATATCGTGCTATGCGCACATCTCGCGCCTTGAACATTTTTATAGGCATCATGGTTTTTATCATGGTATGGATAGTTGTGTCGCAGATATTGCAGATGAGGCTCACAGGCAGTATCTTGGATAAGTTGGTGAGTGTGGGGCTGATAGCCATCATCGTCATCTTTCAGGATGAGATCCGTAATTTCTTCTATAATATTGGAGCTTCGCAAAGCGGACTGAAGCGCATTTTCAATCACTCGGTATCAGTCAAGGAAAATGAAAAGAAAGAAAAAATAATGGCAGTTGTAATGGCATGTATGAGCTTGTCACGACAAAAAACAGGGGCGCTGATAGTCTTCGAACGTAATGTGCATTTAAACGATGCAATATCATCTGGCGAGAAAATAGATGCCAACTTGAACCAACGGCTGATAGAGAATATTTTTTTCAAGAACTCTCCACTACATGATGGGGCGATGATAATACGGGGTGGACGAATACAAGCAGCAAGTTGCATCCTGCCCGTATCACACAACAACAGCATTCCTAAACAATATGGCCTGCGACATCGTTCTGCACTTGGCATTTCAGAAGATTCAGATGCTATCGCTGTTGTCGTTTCCGAAGAGACAGGAGGAATAGCAGTTGCTATAAAAGGAGTGTTCAAAGAGAAATTGACAGCAGAAGCCTTAGAGAGAATTTTGGATGGTGAAATATAACAAACTAACAATAAAAAATTATGGATATAATACAATCAATTATTGATCGGGCAAAAGCTAACAAACAAAGAATAGTCCTTCCTGAAGCTGAAGAAGAACGCACATTATGCGCTGCCGATAAAGTGTTAGCAGACGGAGTCGCAGACATAATCTTAATAGGCAACCCAAATAATGTGCAGACTCTTGCAGAAAAATGTGACTTAAAAAATATCAACAAAGCAACACTCATAGACCCGAATAACTTTAATAAAAGTGAAGAATATGCTCAAATGCTTGTCGAACTGCGCAAGAAGAAGGGAATGACAATAGAGACAGCACGAGAATTAGTAAAAAATCCTCTCTACCTTGGTTGTATGATAATTAAAAATGGTGATGCAGACGGACAAATTTCAGGAGCCTTATCTACAACTGGTGACACCTTACGCCCTGCCTTGCAGATTATCAAAACCGCTCCAGGCATCACTTGCGTTAGTGGAGCGATGCTACTTGTTACCAACCAAGCCCAATATGGAGAAAATGGCGTGGTAGTAGTAGCCGATGTGGCTGTAACACCTATGCCCGATGCTGACCAATTGGCACAAATTGCAGTTTGTACGGCACAAACGGCAAAGAGTGTGGCTGGCATCGCTGAACCTCGTGTGGCAATGATGAGTTTCTCAACCAAAGGTAGTGCAAAGCATGAGGTCGTAGATAAAGTAGCAGAAGCTACTCGCTTGGCAAAAGAGAAAGCTCCAGTGCTAAAAATCGATGGAGAGTTGCAGGCGGATGCTGCTCTTGTTCCATCTGTCGGCGCAAGCAAAGCCCCAGGCAGCGAGATTGCAGGTAAGGCAAATGTGCTTGTATTCCCTAATCTTGAAGCAGGAAATATTGGTTATAAACTTGTGCAACGTCTTGGGGGAGCAGAGGCGTTGGGTCCTATTTTGCAAGGAATAGCTCGACCTGTCAACGATCTGTCAAGAGGATGCTCTGTTGATGACATCTACAAGATGGTAGCTATTACTGCGTGTCAAGCCATGGATGCAAAGAACTGAAAAACAATAAAATAAAATTATGAAAATATTAGTATTGAATTGCGGAAGTTCATCGATAAAGTACAAACTTTATAATATGAATGACCAATCGGTTATGGCTGCTGGTGGTATAGAGAGAGTTGGTATGCCCAAGTCATTCAACAAAGTGACCTTACCAAACGGCGAAAAGAAAATGATAATGCGCGATATTCCAGAGCATACGGCAGGCGTTCAGTTCATTTTCGAATGTCTTACAAATCCTGAATTTGGAGCAATAAAAGATATGAAGGAGATAGATGCCGTAGGGCATCGTCTTGTTCATGGCGGGGAAAAGTTCGCAAAGAGCGTTCTCATCACAGATGATGTCATCCGACAGGTAGAAGAATGCTCAGACTTGGCTCCTCTTCACAATCCGGCAAATCTAAAAGGTGTTGCTGCTGTCAGCAAGTTGATGCCCGGGTTGCCTCAAGTAGGAGTTTTTGACACAGCTTTTCATCAGACAATGCCAGATTATGCTTATATGTATGCCGTGCCATATGAACTTTACGAGAAATATGGTGTGCGTCGTTATGGTTTTCATGGTACATCGCACCGTTATGTGTCTGCCCACGCTTGTGATTTTCTAGGCGTAAAGCTTGAAGAAAAGCGCATTATTACTTGTCATATCGGTAATGGTGGTTCGCTGGCAGCTGTTAAATATGGAAAGTGTGTGGATACTTCAATGGGTTTGACCCCGTTGGAAGGTTTGATGATGGGTACTCGTAGCGGTGATATTGATGGTGGAGCTATCACTTTTATTGCCGAAAAAGAAGGCTTGGATGCTGATGGTGTATCAACGATATTAAATAAGAAAAGTGGTTTGCTGGGCATTTCCGGTCTGTCTTCGGATATGCGTGATGTCTTCAATGCATCACAACAAGGTAACAAAAAAGCTCAGCTTGCTCTTGCGATGTATCATTATCGCATTAAGAAATATATAGGTGCTTATGCAGCCGCAATGGGTGGTGTAGATATCATAGTCTTCACCGCAGGTGTTGGCGAAAATCAGACAACGATGCGTGAAGAGGTTTGTAAAGATATGGAATGGATGGGTGTGATACTTGATAAGGATAAGAACGCTGCTATCCATGGCGAAGAAGCTATACTCTCTACTTCTGATTCAAAGGTGACGGTAGTTTGTATTCCTACCGATGAGGAGTTGGTAATTGCCAAAGATACGCTCGCTTTAGCAAGGTAAAAACACACGCAAAATTGTTCTTACTCCGTATAATAAGAAAGATTAGGGGGATTGGACATCGTTATGGTTTTGGTGTCCAATCTCCTTTTGCGTACCATTTTATAACGATGCTTTCCAAACAACAAAAAGTAAACTTCTTTCATCATAGCAATGAAGAAAGCATCATCACTACCATACGGAATCTTCAAGAATCAGGCATTAGAAATCAAACATCAAATATTGTTAATCAACAATTGCCTGTCGGGCATCAGACGCCCATGTGCTTGGTCGCGGATATTGTCAATAAATCTGAAGTCGAGCAGATGTTAACGGCTTTGAATGAAGATACCTTGTTAATAATAAAGCACCCTTATCGTAATAAGGATGCTTATAGGTATTGGAAAGAAATAATCTTGCGAGAAAATGTTAGAATGTCATTTGACTTTTACTCAGTGGGAGTAATTTTTATGCGTAAAGGACTCTCAAAAAAACATTATATAGTTAATCTATAATCCTTACCTTTCCCTTCGTCAGTCTTCATCTGGACTGAACAATGGGTCTTCTGGCGGAACTATTGTTGGCTCTAGTTGTGAAGCACGCATGATGTTCTTAGGTACAAATTCTATAGGAACTACAAGACGGAACATATATTCACGGAACCATTCGTCGGTCATGATGATGCAACCATTATTTTGCCCCCATGTTGCGCCCCATGAGTTTTCTACTTTCCATTTTATAGGTTTGCCTTTTTCGTCAAGGTCCACAGCGGATAGTGTCATGGCATGTGTGCTACCAGAATCAAAAGTGGAGATTCTTTCTGCTTTGTTCATCGTAAAATCCGTGGAGAAAAGTGAGCCATAATCAAAGTTATTTATATCAGCATATCCACGCGTACGATCAAGAAATTTTGCTACATCATACGAACTATACAGTTTATGGCCAGCCTTTAGTGTTGTGATAGCCAATTTTTCGATTTCGTCCATAGGCAGATTAACATACACCCAATCGTGTCCGTCATAGGTGTGTCTATCAAATTCTACTTTATATGTCTTGAAATATTCTCTCCGTGGATCATTCATCACCATGATAAAAGTACTATTCAGTTTATGTCCCACCACTTCGTCAAAGAATGTTTGTGGAGTAAATGTTTGTTCCCGGGTGCGTTTTCTCCCTTTTGCATCACGAAAAGCATACTTAAACTCTGTCGGTGGAGTACCGATAGTGAGTGTGAGCATGTGATATATGGTTGAGAGCATTTGTGTCTTTTCGGTTTCGATGTCTTTCTTTGACTTTCCGTCGGCTACCATTTTGCGAAGTTTCAAGCCGTCTTCGCGTAGTTTTGACCGCAATAGTGAGCGTATTTTTGATGTATTGTCGGCTGAGAAACTCTCTGGCATCGCTGCCTTAGGACAAAGACCATATTTTTCAGTAAGGTCTGCGACTCCGCAAAATGTTCCTCCATCGCCAATAGGGTCACGGAAGAAGAATTGTATTCGTGGGTCATCAATAGGGCGCTCGGCATAATCTATGATGTTCTGCAAGAACATATTTGCTTTTTCCAATTGATCCCAAAAGAATGTATAGGCTTGTGACAAGTCAACTCTTAATGAATCTGTGCGTAGAGCAAAGTCAGAACGTAGCACGTTGAAGCCGCTGAACATCCAACAGCGACCAGAACTTTTTTGGTCAGTTATGTTCTGCGATTTTGTTTCAATAGAGAAATCTTTGTCATAATCTTTGTGGCTGTCGCGATTTCTTGCTAGTAGATCAATCGCGTTGGATGCGATGGCATTGCTTAGGGCTTGTATTGTAGCCCCCGAAGGTTGGCTTTTGCGGATGGTTTGAAGCATATCTTCACTTATGCCTTGCGCTTGGGCGCAAAGGGAAAATGCTAACAAAAACATTGAAATAGATGTCTTTTTCATATTAGTGATTTGTTGAATAATTATCTGAATATATATATTAATAATCTATTTAATATTTTGGGGAAGAAATGGAACCAACGATATGTGCCGACACTCTTTCCTCCAAAGTGTAAAATAAAATCATAATATGTGTTCTTAAAAAATGGTAAGCCAACTTCCATGAAATGGAAATGGTAAATCTCTTTTTGATGACACCAGTTTAAGACATTCCATATCGTGATGATGTCTGGCTGAAGGCGTGGATGCGACTTTGTTTTGTAGGCACCAAACCACAGGTAGGCATCTTTTGCTTGCTCTTCGTTGTTTTTTGTGTACACAATGGCGCATGCTGCTATAGGGCGGCCATGATAGGTGGTCAAAAATAAAGTTCCGTTGTCAGATTCCATTAGACGAGCAAAGAAGCTCTTCTGTGGGCAGAACTTGCGTAGATGGAAATTATAATAAGCACGGAGAATGCGATAGAAGTCATTAAGTTCCTCTTTGTTAGACACTATTGATGTCGTGACTCTCTGTTTCCTAGAATATGCCACTTGGCGTAGTATTTTTCCATCAATCCGTTCTTGTGGAGAGTGACTATGTAGCGAGTTGTGTACTTGTAGCCAATGGATGGGAAAGAATTTTCTGCGACGGAGATACTTGTAGGCGAACATTTTTCTGTTCAGGTCGCTTACTTCTATATATAATGATGATGGGAAACTTTGTTTGTTGGCAATTGCGGCCAAAAGGGTATCAAAGACTTGTTCCTTGTTGCATTTTTGCTCAAAGTCACCTTCTCCATAGATGCGACACTTGCCATTTCGCTTTATGCATAGCATATGCCCGATGACGATGTCATTTTCAAATGCTACAGCCATGCATGGTTTATGATGTGGGGTGGATTCACAAATCTGCATCAACTCCTTTGAATGAAAGAAATTGGTGTATTGCATCTTTGGCAAATCTTCGCTGTGTGTGTATATCTGTACTATCAAATTTTTTGCAATTCTTTGTAGATTCTCTGCACAGGCAACCCAACTACATTGAAATAGCTTCCCTCAATACGCGAGACTCCGACATGCCCAATCCATTCTTGTATGCCGTAGGCTCCTGCTTTGTCTAGAGGATTGTATGTGTTTACATAATATTCAATATCTTCTTGAGAAAGTTTGTCAAAGGTAACATTTGTAATAACGCTAAATGAGTGTAGGTTATTGTTTGTTGTGAGGCAGACACCAGTTATCACTTGATGGGTACATCCACTCAATTTGTGTAACATTCTCTTTGCGTCTTCTTCATCTTTAGGTTTTCCCATAATCTCATCTTCGCAAACGACGATGGTATCGGCGGTTATTATGATTTCATCTTCCTTTATGTTGGGCTTGTATGCATCAGCCTTTTTTGTTGCAATAAATTCGGCAATTTGTGGCTTAGGTAAAGAAGAAGGATAGGATTCATCAATACCTTTGAGTACTTTTACTTCAAATGCAATATCAAGTCCTTGCAAGAGTTCTTTTCTGCGAGGTGAGTTGCTTGCTAAAATTATCTTTTTGTTTTTCATTTTCTTATCAGCATAGAGCCATTCCGCGATGGATTAGGGCTTTTTATTTGTATGGCATATACTCCGGGTGCTGTAATTTCATCCACTTGTCTGCCGTCAATGGTATAGATAGTCATACTTTCTCCTTGTTGTAAAGGGAATACGGAAGAATCTATTTGATGATGAGACACGATGCTACTAATTCCAAGAATATAAAGTAACCCTTTGTAAGCGTCAATCTCCCCATATCCATATTGATTGTTTGGGTAGTCAAGACTTTCGTCAAAGTGACGGCAGGAATGGGCAAAAACATCAAGTATCTCCTCTTTTGTCAGTGTGGGCTTTGCTTGTAGCCAAAGGGCGATGATGCCTGCTGCAAGTGGGCACGACATTGATGTGCCACTATTGGCATTCCAAGAGAAGGTGCGTCCGTCTTGTATGAAAGTAGCCACCTCCCAATCCTTATCCTCAGGATGGTTGTCTAAATAGTAACTATTATATGCCGAGATGATGTTCACTCCTGGTGCAAGTACTTCAGGCTTTGTGACTCCCGTTATTGTTGGGCCAAGTGAGCTTGTTGTTGTATGAATGCCATTTGTTCCGTAATCAAAAGTCATCCATTTCCCGCTATCATTCTTTATTCCTTGGCGATAAGAGCAACTGCCAACGGCAATTACCGATGGCGCAGAGGCAGGAGAATTGATAGTGCCACATTTTTGTGCATCTTTGCCAACGAACATTCCGATGACGCCATAGGCCATTATATCGGGGTCGTCGCTCAATATGTTAAAGTCTATTTCCGAGGTGTCGCACATTATTTCGTAAACGTCTTCTTCGGGATTGAATGTAGATGGGTAATAAGTTAAAACAACGCTTTTGCCCTGTATAGTGTCATGTAGTGTGGAGTCGGGTGCTATTTTTATGCGCTCGCAAGGGTAGGAAACCTCTTGCCCGCAGATTTTCAAACCGATGTCTAGTCGATTTTTTGTGCAGACATCAAACATGACATATTTGTTTGACCAGCTTTTTATTTTTGATTTTAATTCGTTGCTAGTCGGTGATGATTTTTTTGCAATTGCATATTCTTCACCGCTGTTTCCTGCCGAGGCCATGATGATGCGCCCTGGTCCAGACAGTTTTTCAAGAGCTTCATATAGCAGACTTCCATCGTATAGGTCTTGTGGTCCTCCTTCGCTGTATGAGATGACGCAAGGTTTGCCTTGTCTTTCGGCATAGTCGAAAATATATTTAAATCCAAGCACATCCATTGCTGTCGTATATTTTGCGAGGTCGGCAGAGTCGATGAGCGAAATATTACTCTTGCAAGCATTTGCTACAAGTACTATATCGCTTTCCCAAGCCATTCCTTTATATTGTGAGTCGTTGCCGTTCCCTACGGCTATTCCTGCCGTATGCGTGCCGTGTGTTTGTTGGAGGCCGTCATAACTGTGTGCCACCGTATCAAGCTCTGTATCTTCAAAAGCTCTACCTACGGGCATGGTGCTACCGATAGTATCTTTCGACAACATGTCCCAAAATGCCTTTATGCGGTTTCCCCCGAATGTGGGGTGAGTGAGGTCGAAGCCGATATCTTGTATCCCTACCACTACATCACGTCCGGTATAGGCTTGTGGTGTCTTCACTCCTTCCCACACTTTGTCCGTATGAATGAGTGTTGCAGTGGTGTCAAGGCAGATGTTATAAGGTTCGCTTGCTTCGATTCTTAATATGTTGCGATGCTCTTTTAAGTTTTTTAGGCGATTTGTTGGTATTGACGCAATGTAAAGATTGTCCCAACTAGCAAGCACTTTACATTCGTTTTCATCAAATGCCTCTTGTCCGGAGACGTCTGTTTTAACGAAAGCAACAATGTGAGAGGCTTTTTGTGGTGATATGCGAAGACGATGTGCAACTGCACATTGCAAAATCAAAACCATCACAATTAAGAAAATTATGCGTTGCATTAACAATAGGTTAGAATTTGTCAACTTGTAAAAGCCTTCTTCTTTCTGCAAAAATATGAAATAATTTGCAAACTAAAGACTTATGATGTAATAAATATTCTCTCATTACGTTTATTTTATATGAGGTGTGTTATATAAGTTAAACGCATCTTTTGCTAAAGTTGGCTTTTTTTTCTACTTTTGCATTGTGTAAATAAAACGATTTTTCAATAAGAAATAGATGGTTTGTTCTTTTCTTCATCACGATGATTTGGCGCGCAAAAGTTTTTTTTGCTGGCGCATTTTTGCTGTGATATTCTTGTCATGGATATGCGTGGTATGTTCTGCCCAAGAGACTCAGACCGACTATAATTTTCTTCGTCTTCCGGTAAGTGCTCATGGGGCTGGTCTTGGTGGTGATAATGTTTCGCTCATTGTTGATGATGCTTCGTTGATGTTTTCCAATCCTGCACTTATTTCGAGTGTTAGTGATAAGACTATAAACTTGAATTTTATGACCTACATGGAAGGTAGTGTCACCGGTAGCGCTTCTTTTACGAAGGTTGTCGGTAAGCGTTCTACCCTTGCCTTTGGAGCACAGTTTATTGATTATGGTTCGATGAAGGAGACTACTGCCGACAATGTTGAGTTGGGTTCGTTTTCGGCTAGTGATCTTGCGCTTTCGGTGGTCTTTGCATACAATCTTACTGAGCATCTTGTAGGTGGCGTTACTGCCAAAGGTATAAGCTCGTACATTGGTGGTTACAATTCGTTTGCTATGGGTGTGGATCTTGGTTTGAACTATTTTGATGCGGGTTCAGACTTTTCTGCTTCTATAGTTGCTCGAAATCTTGGCGGTCAGTTGAAGGCTTATGACGATACTTATGAGTCTATGCCGTTTAATATGTCGTTGGGTTTGACGAAACGTCTAAAGGGTGCTCCTTTCCGTCCGTCTGTGACTTTTATTGACCTTACTGATTGGACGTATGATAAATTTCTCGATCATGTCATTGTTGGTACAGATGTGCTTTTGGGTAATGCTTTTTATTTGAGTGCGGCATATAATTTCAAGCGTGCTGATGAAATGAAGCTTGTTGATGATAGTTCTCATGGTGCAGGCTGGTCGTTTGGTGCAGGATTAGAGGTGAAAAAGTTCAAGTTGCAGATGGCTTATGCCAAGTATCATATCTCGTCATCATCGTTTATTGTAAACTTGAGTTATTCTTTATGAAAAAGATAATAATTGCTATTGACGGGTATTCTTCGTGTGGTAAAAGCACTATGGCCAAACAGTTGGCTCGCTCGTTGGGGTATGTTTATATTGATACAGGTGCGATGTATCGTGCTGTCACGTTGTTTGCTCTCCGTAGTGGTTTTATCTCAGAGGGATTGATTAACGAAGATGCTCTTCGCAAGGCGTTAGACAGTATTTCAATCACTTTTCAGCTGAACGCATCGGGTGTACCGGAGACTTATCTCAATGGCGAGATGGTAGAGGACGAGATTCGTTCGCTTGTTGTGTCGGGTTGTGTCAGTTTGATTGCAGCTTTGCCTTTTGTCAGAGAGTTTCTTGTGGCTCAACAACAGGCAATGGGGCGTGATAAGGGCATTGTCATGGATGGTCGTGATATAGGTACTGTTGTTTTTCCTCAAGCAGAGTTGAAGATTTTCGTTACTGCATCGGCAGAGGTGCGTGCCCAGCGCCGTTATGAGGAGTTGATGGCGAAAGGTCAGTCGGTATTGTTTGAAGATATTCTAAAAAATGTACAGGAGCGAGATTATATTGATTCTCATCGCGAGGTGAGTCCTTTGCGCCAAGCTGCAGATGCTCTTGTGTTGGATAATAGCCTAATGACGATTGCCGAGCAAGATGAATGGTTGATGCAGGCTTATAGGTCTTGTATAGAAGCTTGATTTGTTGTGGTCGAGGCAAGTCTAATGTGAATCCCCCAAAAACCTAACGAAAACGTTTTTATTTTACTATGGAAAGGATTGCTTTTTGGCAGTCTTCCATGAGCCATTTTGGTGTGGATGTAGCTCCGCAGATACCGATGGTTTCGAGGTTTTTAAGCCATTCTTTTTGAATTTGTTTTGGGCCTTCGATGAGTTTTGTTGATGGGTTTACTCTCTTGCATTCTTCATAGAGCACATGTCCGTTGCTGCTTTTAGTACCAGCCACGAAGAGCACTAGGTCGTGGCGGCGTGCGAAGTTGCTTATGTTAGGCATGCGGTTGGCTACTTGTCGGCAGATGGTGTCGTAACTGCGAAAACAGGCTTTAGGCGATATGTATTTTTGTATATAGTCGATGATGGCACGGAATTCGTCGAGCGACTTTGTTGTTTGGCTGAATAGTATGATATCTTCTTCAAGGTTGAGTTTGTTTTTTACATCTTCAAGGTTTTCCACTACTATTGCTTGTCCGTCGGTCTGTCCCACGAGTCCTAGCACTTCAGCATGTCCGCGTTTGCCGAAGATGACGATTTGTGCTTTCGTGCCCATTGTCTTCTGCCATTCTGCGCGCACCTTTCGTTGCAATTGCAAAACTACTGGGCATGTGGCGTCGATGATGTTGATTCCGTTATGTTTTGCCAATTCGTAAGTTACAGGAGGCTCACCATGTGCACGCAAGAGTACTTTTGCGCTTTTGAGATTCTGCATTTGTGCGTGATCGATGGTGATAAGCCCTATTTTTTTTAGACGCTCACACTCCATACCGTTGTGTACGATGTCGCCAAGGCAATAGAGCTTATTGTTTTCGCCCAACTCTTCTTCGGCTTTTCTTATAGCTGTCGTCACACCGAAGCAGAAGCCACTCCCTTCATCAATCTCTATTTTCATCATGACAAATATAAGAGAAAATGTTGAAATATGCAAGTCTTCCTTTGTGTTTTTACTTCTTTACAAGCTGTTTATACATTTCGAGAAGATGTGTGCACACATTTGATGCCTACAAAATCACTTAATGATCTTATTTTTGCCATCGTTGTATAGGCTTTTTGATGCAGATTTATTGTCTGTGTTATTGGGATTGCTTTTGTCGCATCAAATTTCAATACGGCATAATATGGTGCGTGTCTTGCCTCAAATAGAATAAACATCTATTATTTCTGGTTCATCCGACATTTCGAGTGATGCGGCAATCATGTAGTGCATAAAGCCTAAGAGTGAAATATCGGTCGTCTCTGAATCCGTATGCATTGCGTTTCATAACTTTTATCTTGTTATTGATACCTTCTACTTTTCCCG
>JAZLJQ010000024.1:0-32011 GCA_045617965.1 Prevotella sp. | reverse complement strand
TTTTTTGAATAATATAGCACAAAGATAAGATGAAATGAGAGTGAATGAGATGAATTTTGAACAAATAAGACGAAAATGAGAAAAAAATAAGACAAAACTGATGAACCACACAAAAACTCACTTTTTTTCTTTTATATATATTTATATATATTTTCTATTTTTCTCTTAATAAAAAATATAAGCGGTTTTTCGTTGCTTTTTTAGTATAAAATTTACCAATTTACCAATTTACCTTTTCGCTTTACTTACTGATATACAATATGTTAGATAGTAAAAAAGGTAAATTTTAACAAAATTGACTTTTTTACCTTTTTCTCTTGAAAGTGTCTTTTTTTGGTGCTGAAGGCTATAAAATCACAGCATTTGGCAGCATTTTTGGCTTAAAACGCTGAAAAGTTCCTTAAAGGTTAATAATAAGACTGCGTGAGGAAGTTTATAAAAGATTACAGCGACTATCAACTCCATGATGAAGTGATGGTCGCTGTAACAATAGCATATATGTGTTGTTTCCTGTAGTTTATCGAATGCTTATGTTGAAATTCTGTGTTAGGATTATTTTATCTTTGTACCTAATACATTATAGTGGACACCGTCCTTTTCAATCACAATCTGACCGTTGTGCAGCATTTTGATTACTTTTTGCCTATTGCCGGAATCTTCCACTCTCTTTATTCCTGTGAATTTGACTTTAGTCACGGCTCTCACTGAACGTCCTCCATTACGATACAAGTTTTCCATCCGTTGACCGCTCATCTGTCCTTCCTTATAAAACATGACAAGCCATGCAAATGCCGGTGAAGAAACATCCAAGGATGACGTCCAATAATGCCCTATTGTGTTGAGATCGTCTAAACCAGTGAGGTAACGATAACCTGCTGCAGGTAAGAAAATGAAATTGCTATTACCTTTTGCGGTACTTGATACGATGAAACCAGAGACTCCAGAGTTATTGTAATTTTCTGTCCATATCCAATTACAGCTATTAAGCAATTCTTCCATTTCAAAGCCATTCGGCATACGCCAATCAGAACCCCAATTAACGGAAGCAGCATCATATTCCGCCTTCAACACGTGATTGGTAGTCAGATATGGTATCGGAGTCCATTCCTTGAAACTCTCGCTTCCACAATAAGTCTGCCAGTCAAAACTACGATCGTAACCTGTTGTCTTGCCTTGCTGATATGCGTCGCCTATTGTTTCACCCCAAGCATAATAGGAGCCATACCCTTCAGGAAGGTCTGCACCCACATTACACGATGCCCAGTAAACACTCAACCCCAAATCGACCGCTTCAACACCAACTGGTGTCTGTGCCATAGCGGGAGCGGAAAACAATAAAAAAAATAGGCACCCGCAAGTGAGGTGCAGATGCCTATTGGTAGTATGTAAGTTCATCTCAGTTTAGTTCCTGTCACATTATAACGGACACCATCCTTTTCAATCACAATTTTACCATCACGCAGCGCTTTTACAACATTCTTCTTATTAGAATAGATGCTGTTCAGACCTGTCTGTTGCGACTTGATAGCGACAATCCATTTCTGATATATGTTGTAGGTGAAGTCAACCAAATTGCCTGCAACAATAGGATCTTTCGGGTCGGTGATGAAGTTATCGCTACCTGCAGCAAAGAATTTCTCGTGACCATCGGCTTCTGCTTTAGTATTGATATAAACACCCTTTCCATCGAATGTAGCCGTTGCTTTCCAATCACCAGACGAAGCACCACTTTGGTAGAACTGCTCTTCCATTGGAGTCCAAGTGATATTCTGACCATCCTGCACACCTAAGAAATAAGAAGTCTTGGCAGTAGTGAGATTGAATACATAGAGCACATTGTTCTTGCAGAGCATATTACCAGTCAATACAATGTTTTCATTCTGGTCTTTCTTCACCTCGATGCTATCGGAAGAATAACCGAAGGTAGTGGTGTAAGGAGCATTGTTCATATGAACAGTAGAGTTGTCAGCCATCACCTCATCCTTAAAGATGCCAAGTATGTCTTCGCCAGCAATGCAGATGCTAACCTGATAATCGTCGTTGAAAGCGGAGAAATTGACACATCCGTCACTTTCCCAAGGAGTGATTACAAGATCGTTGGCATTGATTTCCACAGTGTCTTCAGGTGTAGGAGCGGTGAAACGTAGAGTGAAATGATAGGTTATACCTTCATAAGTCGGCAGCCACACTTCGGCAGAATCTGTGCCACTAACTGGCCAGTTGCTCATATAAGTCTGCACCCAAGCACTACCACAGCCACCTATTTTGGCACGACTGCCATCAGATTTGATAATCTCCGTTGCCTCTGGATAGATGTCGCCCATAGGCCAATAGTATGTGTTAGGACCCTGTGGAACATCGGCAAGAGCCAAATTAAGTTTCGTACCATCATCGGCATTTACGCTCTCCCATATCTGCCATGCAGTGAATTGACGTATGTCGGCTGCGAGATTGTAATTGATAGTATCAGTTTGCTCCGGAACATTTTCTTGATTATAGAAAATGTGATATGACTTGTTATTCTTGTCCAAAACACACAATTCTATCTGGTCCTCGCTGTTTGGCCAATTCTTATTGAAAATTGTATAAGCATACTGATATTCAATACGATTATACAATGTGTCATAACCATAGCAACTATTCTCGTCCATTTCGCTCAACTTATATGTCTTGTATTGTTGCGGACCCTTAACTCCAGTATAAAGGAAACCAAAGTTGAATGTCCAAGTTGTAGGGAACTCACCAGCTTTGAAGTTCATCGTATAAGTGCCATATTCGCTAGCAGCAGGGTTGTATGAACGATTGGCTTCATTAGCATAGATAACGGCATCATAGTGTTTCTCCTGCATATAAATGTTGGTCTTGCTCAAAGAATTGGTTGGATCATATTGGAACTGAATGCTGTCTCCAATCCAAATAATAGGCTCGGAGTAGTAGTTAGCAGCAATGCTATAATGTTCTACATTTTGATCATCCTCTGCTTTCTTATTGATATAAACATCATCGCTACCATAATAGCGGAAGGAATATTGTGAGCCGTTGCCAAACTGTTGCGGTTCCATCTCTTTCCATGTCTCGTTCTTTCCATCCCAAGCATACTTAATATAAAATTTCTCTATCTCGTTTGTCAAAGTAAGATAATACTTCACATTGTTCTTGCAAAGGATGCCAGCTTTGAGAGTAATCAGACCTTCAACATCTTTAGTAATCACTACGCTGTCGATTTCGTAAATATCCAGAGTCAGATATGAAGGACTTGTGATAGAGAACGATGATTGACCTATCTGGTCACCTTTGTAGATATATTTGCCCGCCTCGGCAGGAACAGCCACATTCATATATAGATATAGGCTATATTTGGTATCTTGCCATTGATAATAGGTATTGTTATCCCAATTTATTGACTCTTTGAGATTGATACCTTCAATAAATACACTCTCTTCCTCATGTGGTTTAGCATAAACGAGGTGGAACTTATATTCTTTGCCATCAGTACATTCAAAAGTGACATCTGCATCCAAAGCACCATTTGCTTTGCCTGTAACTACAGCAGTAACATCGGTGAAAATAAGACTATATTCACTTAAACGAGTTTGAGGGATGTAGATACCATTTTCCCATGTGTAAGTTTTAGTTTGACCTTCTGTAGGAATCTCACCAATCAATGCTACTGTCGGGGTGAGGCGACTATAATCATAAGTTCCATAAGGTATTTGAATCGTATAAGTGCCTATTTGGGTATCCGTAGTGACATCTGCCACCAGGGTGTCTTTCACCGTTTCAGTGATATTCACTGGAGTAGGACCATTCCAAACCACGTGAAAAGTCTTTGTTGTCGGTTGCATTTCACCTGGCATATACATCGAACCCTCAATGGTGGCCTCAACTTTCTCTTGTTTATCAATACGAGTATATTTCACAGCCACATTTGTAAAGGTGATGTTGTTATTTACAAGTTCTTGATTCCATGGCTGGTAGCCATAAGTTTTGTATTCACCTAGCATCATGTCGTTCAAGGTGTACGTGGTGCCTGAAACGGGTCCAGTGATAGGTACCTTGATATCAAACTGAAAACCCCAGCCGTCACCATTCATGTTGATTTCATAATATCCTCCATCAGTAGAATAATAGTAGCGGTTGCAATACGACATGTTAATATCGTAGTCGTATGCGAACAGATTCATGCTCACAATGAGAGCAAACGCGAATGTAATAATCTTTTTCATACGTATGAATATAATTGGTTAATAATTAATTGATTATTTATGATTTATTATTTGTCCTGCAACATTGAATTCTTTCCCATCTCGTAGGATGACAAGCTGTCCATCGCGGATGAACTTTTTTACGTTGTTTTCTTTTTCAATCTTTATACCATGCAGAGATGAGGGATCATTGATGTCCGAAATCTTCTCGAAGGTAATGTTGAACTCAGGGCTATCTGTTGGATCTATAAGGCTCCGTCCCATATACGTTGCCACGCCACGATACAAGCCATTACCAAGATCTGTAACATCAAAGTTTATTGTGTAGAGATTATACAAATTTGAAAGGTAGCCACCCCCAAATTCGTGGTCTATTACCCAATCGCCTACGTATGTATAATCGGCATAAGCATCTTTTTCGGTAAAAGTGCCCGCTACCTTGTCTGTATAGATTGCAAAGGAAACGACCTCAGTACTATCTGCCGAATATCCCAAGTATTGTATCACACCTGGGGCTTCAGGGTTGTTGGTAGAATACACTGCATATGGGATAGTAAACGACTGTTTGCGCGTAGGCTGCGGCGCTACGCCCGTCATGTCAAAACGGTAATAAATGCTGTCATAACCGAGAGCCCAACCATGAGCATTCGTAAAGTTATCCACCGTAATTTCTCCAGCATAGAGATAGATGGTGGTACTATCCTTGTTTAACAGCGTAATGGCTTCTGTCATACCTGTAGGATTGTCCAAAGTTGCTGAGACAATATATTTATCATTAGAGGCAGTCATTTCATACCCAATCACAAAATAATCATAGAAGGTCAATGTTTCTACCTTCATATTATCGCACGCAACATTCATGGTATCCTTCGCCTCAGGTACCACATAGTCCATCGAGAAATTATAACATTTGCCATTGTAGGCATAAAACTTTGCATCAATCTTGTAATTACCTTCACCTTTACCTTCGGCAATATCTACTTCGAAATCACAGAGGAAACGTATGTTTGTATTTACTTCTACAAAAGTGTAAGCATCCAGTTCACCATAGATGTCATTCGTCGTAAAATGTCCCGTCACATGGTCGGAGAGAAGGGTGAACACCGCTTTCACGCTATCGTTGGTGCCAGCAACTTGGAAAATCTTACCCTCTTCTATTGTGTCGTAGTACATCTTTACCACTGGTAACGTGTCATACACATTCGTAAAAACTTCTGGACGCGTATGCGTACGATAAGTGATATGGTACGTTTTATTCTTAGTCGTAGTCATTGTGGCATCGATATACTCCATATTGTCTTCATCTATCCAATATAGAAACGTTGCATCTGTGCTATATTCGGTCACCATCACCCCAAACGGATTGCGGAAAGTGTAATAGCCAATCATGTCATCATAGGTGTACTGTTTCCCTGGTGTAGGGAATCGTCGATCTTTGTCACATAAAATGTCGAAAGTGTAAGTGTCTCCATTCTCAGCATGGATAGTACCATACCAATCCCAGTCTTTCTCATAGAAAGGACCATCATAGTAGTCACCGCGAACTTCGATGGTATCGCCTGTCTTGGCAGAAGCGTTCAACCCCTTTTGAAACTTTGAAATCTGTGCTTGACTAATAATCGTTGTAGCAAGCATCATCAATAATAAAAATACCTTTTTCATATATCACTGTATTTACAATCTTGACATATATCCCTTCATCTCTATACTACTCCACTTTTCTGCCAAGCACGTCATACACGTTGTTGCCTTTCTTAATCAGCAACCGTCCATTGCGTAGGAACTTTTTGGATTTCACTTCCTCTGCAGATTTTATGTTAGGTATTCCAGTCTTTATTTCTCCGCTCACAGTGGCGTTGATAGCAGAGCCGCATGAGTTGTATGCCTCAATGGTCATGATGATGTTATTACTATCGTCCATTGTCAAACGTATGGTACCATCACGAACAAACCATAGTGGCACATTCATTTTACCATCTTCAGACAACTGGCCAGCAAAAGATGCATTGATACCGCCCGATGTTGCACCTTCTGAAGGTATGACCGTAAACGGCAAGAAAGAACCATTTACCATATAAGTACCTTCTGGTAATATGGTGACAGGGTCAATTCGTGAAGCAATGAAACCAAAGTACAGAATTTGTCGCTTTTCATTCTGAACCTGCATATAAACCAGTCCTGCTCGTTCGAAATACTCGGTATTCCAATCTATGTCATCCCACGCAAAAGTAGCATTGAATGGATTGTCCTCACTGGCATCGTAATCTAACGGTTTTGGCATAGGAACTTCCGCCATCAAGTCCAAATGGAAGAGAACGACATCCGTCACATCATTCGTATTATAACCAATATATTCGCCCGTGAGGTGTGCAATACGAGTTGTCTTGTCGTAGGTCATCGTTACGTTTAATTCCAATGGTTTGTAAACTGCCAATGACCGTCCTTCTTCATCATTCTTGGTAATGGATGTATATTCCTCAAAAACATCCCGCAACTTATACTGACCGGCAATAGAGTAAGAATATATAGAAATAGAAGGTGTCCAAAGATTGTTCTCTGTCGTTCCGTATATCTGCCATACACCATTGTCGATGGTAAAGTCCTCAAAGGTGCCCTTAGTCAGTGTAATTGTCTCCTCACTTTTCGGGAGATAACCAGAATAAGTGATTCCGAACTTTGTGTTGTCTAATGCCGTAGCGGTAAATTTTATCGTCTCCTTTCTGTTTTCTGTCAGTGTGCGAGTGAAGGAAGCCTCTCTAAAGGAAAGTGTCTGCATATCTCGCTTCACAACCACGTGCGTCTTATCATACACCACTTCATTTCCCTTGAGGGTGATGTCGAACTGGTAATTGTCGTCCGAAGAACTCATCTTGTATTCCGTAGTGTCTCCTCTTGTCGCAATCTCGTAGGACTCCGCTTTCAAGTGCTCCGTATCATACGCTACGCCCTCACCCAAAACCGCTTTGACTGGCTGTTCGTAAGAATTGATGGCATCTACTTCAATATGAGCCTTGCCATTTATTTTGCTTACCTTCACTGTCCCTTCGCGCATGAACCACAATGGTGACTTGATATGGTCTATATCCCCATCAGTGGTACCAACAAATGAATATGATATTTGTCCTTTGCTATCTACACCATTAGATGCGGAAACAGTAAACGGATTTTCAGAATGGTCAATAGTATATTCTCCTTCTGGGATGATGATATCTGGATCTTTTTCTGAGACGAAAAAATCCATATAAATACCCGTCCCCTTTGCATTCAAGGCTTGAATGGTGACAATATGATTGCGGTCCAAATTCTCCGTATTCCAAATGATGTCATCCGAAGTAAACTCTCCCTCGAACCCTTCGTGGTCGTTATCATACTGCAGTCCCTCGTCTAACTTTGCTGTCATGGTAAACGTGTAATACGGCACATCCTTCACCGTATTAGGATTACTGCAGAGCATCACTCCCGATACTGTAGCAGTCTTCGACTTTTTGTTGTAATCTACCATCACACTTGCATCTTCCATCGTATAACGTAGTGCAGTAGCATCATCAGGGTTATCAACCACATAGGTATAGTCAGTACGCATCTTAGAAGCATTGTATATACCCGAAACCGAATTAGCATTCACGGTAACTGAAACTAGTCGGCTGCGGTCTTCGTTGTATCCCAACAATTGGAAACAGTGCATATCCGCATCAGAGGTGTAGTCTTTCAATTTTGCCATGGTGCAAGAGATATTCTCATCACGCGTCTTTTCTGGCTTCACATGATGAATCCAAATATGATAAACAGTCGAATCTACACCAATAGCATCACAACGTACATCCTCGCCACGACCAGCACCAGTCAGCGTAACAGGTCCGTATTTATACAGCAATACTTCCTTCTCTGCGAGACAGTCATAAAGATATACGTTTGCCACTTTTTGACCTGAATATTCTCCCTTCGTACCATCATAATATAGCAATATCTCCGTTCTATACTCGTCAGTATGTCCTACATACTGCATCACGCCCCATTGCTCATACATACCATCACCCACTACAAGGTTTTTGAACTCCAGTGTCGTGTCGTTTTTTGCCTCTGGTGTTGCATGATTAAGTGTTACATGATAGCATTTGCCATTGTAACCATACAAAGTGGCAGTACACGTATAGTCGCCTTCCTCTTTACCTGCCGTTATCTGCACATTCTCTGCCTTACCTATCTCCACCGTTTCAGGATAACCCTGCTTTGGAACAATGGTCATATATGTATAAGGAACATAGTTCTTGAGCAACACATCTTCTGGTGCGATAGTGCCTAAGATATGGTCAGAGGTGGAAGAGAGAGTACACTCCAAGCTATCGGTAACACCATCAAAATGGAAATAACCATGAAACTTATTATCACGTTCATCTACAAACGATGCCCCATTGAAGGTCACATACACGTCCTCAAACACCTCGGGCAGAGGGGCAGGACGATAAGTCAACTTATAAGCATTGCCTTTCTCATCCTTTACGGTGATATCTACGCAATCCTGCATATTGGCATCGCGGGTGAGGAGGAGGTTGACAGAGCTATACTCTATTATTGTCTGACCATAAGAGCCATAGGAGTAGCTGTCATCCATATCTTCCAGCGTGTAGTTCACACCATATTCCAACTCATCTACTACTACATAGAAATCGAACACGTAATTGGCTTTATCAAACAAGTCACAATGAATCTGCCATGACCATACATCGGTCATGTAGTTGCAATTGAGACTTTTTGCCCATCGTTTGATTGTCAAAGGAATGGTCTCGCCCTCAGTATTTTTGTTATGAGTAGGTGCGAGGAATACGGCACTCCTCTGATGCGACGGTGCCATGAGTACTGCATCTTGTGAAAAAGCCACATTACATGCAAGACACAACAAAATTAAGGAGAAAAATCGTTTCATTTAATATGTTTTATTGTTGATATTACGTTGATAACGCAACAAAGATACGACAAAATCAGAACGAAAACATACAATTGTAATGTTTTTTTCATATTTTGATTAAAAAAAGTCAGAAAGGGACTATTTTTGGTTTGGTACTTTAATTATGCAATTTTATTCTAAGAATTCGATATCTGAAAATGCATGAATATGCATGTTGATTGTATGGCATGAGCATCACTCCAGATGCCTGATGAACCTATTTCATCTATTCAGTCTATGCTTCCGGCTAGCACAAACACACTGCTGCCAGCATACATCATTTTCCGCAGAAAGTAAAGCAACTGTCCTGCAGGTTGTCCGTAATATACAAGCGAACCCATCACAAGACCATCGCGCTCTTCCTTCTTCTCAATGATGCGGTTGGTGATGTCATCGTTAAAGTTGCAACAATTGCCCTGATACTTGCCACACGCAATACATCCATGCACAAGCTTCGTACCAATCCATACTATTTCGATATCAATACCATTCTTCTTCAGCTGATTAGCTGTAGTTGTCGGCAAATACTATTATATCATATATTTAAACTCATTGATGATGTATATGCGTTGTCTCTACGAATATAGACGCAGATAGACTTTGTGTCATCGTTTCTCACGCTTTTTTGTAGATTTGAAAAAATTTATTCTTTTTTATTCTTTATTATTTAGCGTATTAGTTGCTTAATTTATTCTCATATACTCGTTTACAATTATCACAAATGCAATGTATCTTGCTATCAAGGTCCAAAGGTTTTCCATCTGATATTGCCTCTTGGTCCTTAGGAGTGAAATAATAATCACATTCTACGTATTCTTTACATTTATCTCCAAATATTTTCTTGTAATTATAACCACAAATTTCACAAGTTTCACCGATTTCCTTTCTCAGATACTCTTTCATATTTCTGTTTATGTAAAGTCCTTCATACATATATACAGCCCCTTTATCGGTGTTTTGATATATCTTTTGCATATATTTAAACCACAAATATTCTAATTTATATGCTGATTTCTCATCCAATAATCGTCCGGAATGACCACCGCTCCAATCAAAATCAGGAATTTGCTCTTGCAGAAATTCAGTTGTTAGTATTTCGGCTTTGTCAGGATCGATTTGCTCTTGTATATACAAATCTACATAAAATGTTTGGCGTCCTTTGCCTGACCAATCTTCATCCTCATACGCTTCGCCAAAGAAATAACCTGACATTACGATGCCAGTCTTGCCTTCGCCGACTTTAACCATAAAAAATCTATCGCCGTCTTCAACTTTATCGTACTCCCAAACACTCCAATTCCCGACACCTTCTCCATATCCGTTATCACATAGATAATTTTGATCACTCTTGAATCTTTCCATAGTATAACTTGATATGGCAGGATTCCACATTAAAATAAAAGTTTTCATAAGTGTTATTAGTTTTTTCTTAGGCAAAGTTATACAAAATGTATAAAATAGAAATATATTTCGTGGGAAAACATTTTTGCGTTATGTCTTTTTAAAATTATTAATTATTATTTTAGTCTATATCTATTATTTCAAAAATTTTTATAATTTTGCCTACCGAAACGGTTACTTGTGATACAGAGATACTTCTGTCTTGTAAAGCAAGTTTCAGAGGGTGTGAGTATCCACATAACCCTCTTTTTAATATTTTTATATATTGCTGTCCGGTAAAATTGATATCTTTGCTCATGGTTATTTGTGTTTTGTAGCAAAAAACTAAGGTAATCAAAAGGGCTGATACATCGTGAGAACTGTCAGCCCTAAATTTGTTAACTCAAAAAATGTTTACCGCACAGCAATATATTTGAAACAATATGAAGAAATAAAAAATCTCAACACATTGTGCTGAGATTTTGTCTTACTAGTTTTTGTGATTTTCCCAAGTTGTGATTCTGTCGGGACTCGAACCCGAAACCTACTGCTTAGAAGGCAGTTGCTCTATCCAGTTGAGCTACAGAACCAACTTTCCCCCAAAAAACTATGCAAAATTAGTGTAAGGCGAGCGAAAAACAAAATAATTTATTATTTTTAGATAAAATCTTTAAAATCTTTAGAAAAAACAAAGCGATATAGAGTTAGCACAACTACCAATTTTCACGACATTTCAATTCTTGCACTATCGGCTTCGGCTCTGCATATTTGAAATTTATTTCATTCTGCTCTCGCCTTGCACGACATTTCAATTCTTGCACTATCGGCTTCGGCTCTGCATAATTGAAATTTATTTCATTCTGCTCTCGCCTTGCACGATATTTTTCAGCCGAATCAGTACTTCCCACGTTTTTTGAAGAAATAACTCTTCTGTTTTAACTTCTCCCTCTGCCCCCTTTCAGAAAAGACCTTTTCCATGGTATATGGATTGTAACCTGTATACCACATCTCCGTGGAAATAGTCATTGGGGTTGGAGTGAAATCCTGTACTTGCTCAAGATGGAAATTAAGATGAGAGGTAATGCTTGAAAGTTGTTGCATATCGCGTTCCGTACAACCTGGATGACTGCTGATGAAATAAGGAATGAGCTGCTGATTGAGATTCGCCTCGCGGCACACTTGATTAAACAAAGCATTGAATTGACGGAACAAATCAAAAGAAGGTTTACGCATCAACTGCAGTACATGGTCGGATGTATGCTCAGGGGCAACCTTCAAACGACCACTGACATGATGAGTAATGAGCTGGTGGGCATATTCATTGCCACTCTTCTTGTCGGCAAGCACCAAATCGTAGCGCACACCACTTCCAACGAAGCATTTTCTAACACCACGCACTTTCTCTGTCGAACGATAAATGTCCACTAACGAGGAATGGTCAATATCAAGATTTTTACAAATCTGAGGATGTACACATGATGGACGACGACATGAAACACACAAATCTTGATTTTTCCCATGCATACCATACATATTTGCCGAAGGACCACCAAGGTCGGAGATATACCCCTTGAAATCCGGCATCGTAGTGATACGCTCAACCTCACGCAAAATGCTCTCCTTGCTGCGGCATACTACAAATTTTCCTTGATGAGCCGATATCGTGCAGAAAGAACAACCACCGAAACAACCTCTGTGCATAGTTATAGAATGGCGTATCATCTCATATGCAGGAATGCGTTTGTCCTTATATTTAGGGTGGGGAAGGCGAGTGAATGGCAAGTCATATACAGCATCTAGCTCTTCTGTGGTCATAGGGGCGAAAGGCGCTTCTACAACAACGTAGATTTTGCCAATCTGTTGCTGAATGCGTTTGGCATGGAGCATATTAGATTGTTCCTCAATATTCTTAATGTTTTCGGCTTGATGGTGTTTGTTCCTTAGGCATTCTTCGTGAGAATGAAGCAAGATACACTCCTTCTCATCATCTTTTTTCTTGCTCAGCCATGCTGTCTGCGGAATATGATGCAAAGTTCTCCCATCTTTGACGGCTTCGGCAACGGCAATAATAGGCTTTTCGCCCATACCATAAATGAGTAAGTCTGCACCAGAATCTACAAGAACTGACGGACGCAAGCAGTCTTGCCAATAGTCATAATGAGTTAGACGTCGCATGGAAGCTTCAATGCCACCAAGCACGACTGGAGTATTGGGAAAAAGCTTTTTTAGAATCTTTGTATATACAATAGTAGGATATTCCGGACGCTTGTCGTGAGCACCATTAGGCGAATAGGCATCCTCAGATCGCAAACGACGATTTGCGGTATATTTATTTACCATCGAGTCCATACAGCCAGGGCAAATCCCGAAAAAAAGACGCGGAGTGCCGAGCTTGCGAAAGTCGCGGAAATCGCCATGCCAGTCAGGTTGCGGAACAATAGCCACTTTATAGCCTTTTGCCTCCAAGACACGCCCTATGACTGCAACACCGAATGAAGGATGGTCAACATATGCATCCGCAGAAAAAAGAATGATATCAAGTTCCTCCCAACCTCGAAGTTCTACTTCTTTTTTAGTAGTAGGCAAGAAGAGTTTAAGATCTAAGCATTTATCATTTATCATATCTTTGAAGATATTCACCTAATTAAAAAAATATGTTAGAACCTTGCCCATGAGGGCCGAGCGCATGGCTTCTGTGCTGATACACTCAAAAGGTAAACCTATTGCAAACATGGAGTGTTGGCGATTACGGAATGCTATCCCCGCAGTCGTAAAGTCAGGATAGAATAAAGCCGAAATAGCCTTGCCAACAGGTTTGAGAGCATCCGTAGTAGTAGCCGCATAATGCTCTTCGTTGAGTGCATTATAGAAAGTGAAAACGTCCCCCATGCCGATAATGCGGTTGTCATCAATATTCTTTCGTTTTCCATCGGCTATGATATGTAGATGTTTGGAAAGGAAGATACTATCTGTATGCTCTTTCATATCACTTGAAAGATAACTGCCACTGATGAAAAGTGCTTTGCCCTTGTGCAGATAGCGACGTATAGCATCCTGCATTTCTTTTGTCAAAGCTTTATATGGTACTAGCGAGCGACCGTCGTCACATTCGTTGCCAAGGATGATATCCACCATATCATAATCGCGGAGATCTATTTCGCCATTGGTAACTGCATCAGATGAACAACTGCAAATGTTGTATTTCTCATTCGCCAAGATAGCACGAACGTGAGAAGTTGTGTTGTTGTCATCATTGCCCATAAGGAATTGTCCGAGATATTTCACAAAGCTTGGATTCTTTCCATGCCACATACCAGGGTCTTCATCAAGAGCGAACGACATTTTTTCACCTACTTGTTTTGTTGCGGGTGACGACAGACGATGGAAACCATTGACAATAAGAATGTTTTTCTTTGATTCTGGATGGTAATAGGCTGAGAGTGTCTCAGAAGGGAAACTCTTGCCTCCTGCATTAACGGCTATCACTTTGAATTGATAAAGCACGTTAGGTTGTAGTTTTATGATATGAGAATCTTCGTTGACCATAATGCCATTATCAAAGTCCTTATTGCCCGTTTTCGTATATATTATATATGCGGTAGGTTTTGATGAAGATTCAAGACGGTCTGCTGTTGCTTTCCACATGAGCCGTGCCTCATTCTTACTCATGAACTCAATACGGAAAGCATGTGGTGGTAGTGGAGATACGACATATTTTTCGCCATGGGCTTTTGTTATGGTCTTGAGTATGGTCTTGTATATACTTCGCGCAAGCACAAAACGAAAATTTGGGTCCCAAGCCATTTGCATATCTGGAAAACTTTCATGCGACAAAGTTTCTATGATAGCCGATGGCACTTCGGGAATGCGACTCTCGGAATAGTTGCGATTCCAAATTTCACGTTTCTCCCAAATGCCAAAACTTTCTGAAATGTCATCAAAAAGATTATCGCGAAGACTAGTGGCAAATTCTGTGGAAATGTGTCGGGAAAGTCCTGTGCGAAATGTGTCTGCATTCTCTTTCATCGTAGTGCAAATGCCAAGTGTACCCCAAATATCTTTACCATTTTTATGATAACCGGCATCGGTATGAATGGCTACAGAAAGTTCAATAGGTACATTTAGTCCATAGTTGGATGGAACGAACACAGAGCCACCAGCCATGTGATTGATCATAAGTGAGCGTGTGTTGATGTCATCCTTATAGTCTTCTTTACCAAGATAGCCTCCATATACATCGTAAGGCATTCCTGCATATTGCGCATAATAGCGAGCTCCCTCAAAGCAACGAGGAAAACCACTAGTATGCCCACCACGAGAAATGTTACCCATACCGCCACCGATACGTACTGCGTCGGCAGTTACAATACCATTAGAGGAACTCTCGTTGGTGAGCACGACACAATTGTCTTCAGATGCCCCTTTGTCAAAATCGAATGTTCCAAGATACACCCAAGTGTGCGAGCCCATTCGTTGATTTACTCTAAACTCTGTTTGTTGCCCTTTATGGCGCACAATATAATGTGCATCATCAATACTATTTCCCAAACTATGGTAACTCACATACACAGCATATCGCCCTGCAATAGGAATGTCGGGAGTATAGGTGATAGAGGCAGTAACAGATCCACATGAAGCTTCTGTTTGACGGCCGGTACCATCTGTAAACGGATTTTCTTCATCTACGTAAAAAGTGTGGCGTGGTGCAAAGCCTGATAGACCTGTGCTCTTCCATACCCCTAGCTCAGAATATTTACTACTGCCAAAGGTAGAATCGTTGTCAATGATAATTTCGTTGCGTTGCCAGTCGCGTTCCCTTGGAGAGAATACTACTGCACCAGCATCTGCAAGCATCGGCATCAGCATCGGCACAACGAGGGTTTGCGTGAAAAGGTCTTCTCTAGTGAGGTTCATCGATGGGCGTTGCCATTCCCACTTGTTTTTTGTATTGTTGAAATAAATGCCGTGTGAAGCCCATAATGAAATGTGGCGATCTTGCAGCCCTAATGCAGGATGTGACAATTCTGAAGCATTATACACCCACGGACGTCCTAGATAGTCGATGTTACCCCAATAACATTCTTTGTTGCTCTGTTGACGGCACAAAGTATTCTTGTCTTGTTCTAAAGACTTTTCATTCTGATGTTCTTGTCGTTGTGGTTGTATTGTTCGTTGTATAGGTGTACCTTGGGCAAAGAGGATTATTGAATAATTGCGAAATCTTTTTTTGAGTTTTGTTTTTAACAGGTTGTGCATCTCCTTAACAATCTCATCGGTGAAATGCTGACGGGCAAAGACAGAGTCACCATAGATATAAAGCGTCTGGCTGTCAGCATTAAACCGACAACTATCGTAGGAGATTTGTACACCATTTACATCGCTTATGTCTGAGAAGAAAGCACTAACAGAACGTTCCAATTTTTTTTGCTGTTTACGTTCTTTACGCGACATTTCAGGCTGAGCAAATGCAGATATTGAGCTGACGGCGACTAATAATGTCACCGCCAACGCAAATAGAATGAATTTTTTAGTTTTTATTTTAGATAGAATTATTAATTATTAATTATTAATTTGAAGCTTTTTCCAATTGCAAAGTCTTTGTTGACTGATCGCAAACAGCAGATGGTCCCCAATACTGAATAGGGCCAGGATAGAGGAAACTGATATTATCTGTCCATTCGTCGCGATGTGAAGCAAAGGTCTTGAAAGGTGTTCCTTCAAGTTCAACAAGAGCTTTTTTAATTACTGGCTTCTGTTCGCCATTGCGCTTTTCCATGTTCATCATCATGGTGATAGGCACACCACCGGCTATCCATTTGTCGGCAGGCTCTGTAGTGTTTTTAACGATAGCCATATAGCCCGTCTTTCCGTTTGCAATAAGATAAGCAGCGCTAGTACCAAGAGCATAGCAATAGTCTGCATCGTAGTTGGATGGAGCTGCACAACGTCCCTCGTAGCCGAAGAAGTGGTGAAGGGCTGTGAACTTTCCATCGTATTTGCCTTCTTTTGCCCAAACAGCAAGTTTTGCAGCCACCATTTCGGAAAGGAGCTTTTCTGTCTCAATGAGCGACACCTGTACATTTCCATGAGGGTCGCGGTCAAGGCTCAACTGACGGGCGACACCAAGTGGAAGACTTTCGTAAGCCTCTGCATTCTCTTTTGAAAGTTGTGAAAGAATATATGTGCGAAGGTCTTCATCGTTGAGGCCTTTGAGTTTCTCGCCTTGAGATGCCAAGAGATCGTTGAGTTCAGCAATAAGACGCTTGATTGCCGGTATGAACTCAATAAGACCTTCAGGGATAAGTACTGTGCCGAAGTTCCAACCCTTCTTTGCACGTTTAGCAACGGCTGTAGCTATCTGCTCAACAACATCATTAAGGCTGAGGTCGTACTGTTCTACCTCTTCGCTAATGATGCAGACAGTTGGTTGGCATTGCAGAGCACATTCAAGAGCAATATGAGAGGCGCTACGTCCCATAAGTTTGATGAAATGCCAATATTTCCTAGAAGAGTTGCAGTCGCGTTGGATGTTGCCGATGAGTTCGGAATAAGTCTTGCAAGCGGTATCAAAACCAAAGGATGTTTCTATCTGTGCATTTTTCAAGTCACCATCAATTGTTTTTGGGCAACCAATTACTTGTACTCCATATTTCTTTGCTGCATAATATTCTGCCAATACACAAGCATTTGTATTTGAGTCATCACCACCAATGATGACGATAGCTTTGATGTCCAATTGGCGAATGATTTGAAGACCTTTTTCAAATTGTTCTTCTTTCTCCAACTTTGTGCGACCACTACCGATGATGTCAAATCCGCCAGTGTTACGATAAGCATCAATAATGTCTGCAGTAAGCTCTTTATAGTTATGGTCAACCAATCCACCAGGTCCAAGGATGAATCCGAATAAACGATTTTGCGGATTGAGTTTCTTTATTGCATCAAAAAGACCACATATCACATTGTGTCCGCCAGGAGCTTGTCCGCCACTTAGGATGACGCCAACATTCATCTGCTGAGTGCAAGCCTCGCCACCAGGAGCAAACTCTACAAGTGGCATCCCATATGTGTTAGGGAATAGTTTTTTTATTTCTTCTTGGTCGGCAACGCTCTGTGTAGGAGCACCTTCTACAACCTTTACCATTCCTTGTAAGCCTTTTGGCAATTTAGGCTGATATGCAGCCCTTTCTTTTTGTAATGTACTTATCATCTTTTTATCTATTTAGTATTGAGGTTATATATCTTTTTATACCTATGATTTAATGATGCAAAATTAAGAAAAAATATAAAATTAAGAATAATATTTGGCAATTTAATTACCTTGATTTATATTTGCATATTACTAAATAGCAATCTAATGGCAAATAAACGTAACCTAAAGAAACTTATCAATTATTCCTCCTCGGAATTGTTTGCAGAGTGTGTGGCAGTATCTCTTTATTCTAGTAGTCCTGCTCAGGAGGATCTAGAATCGCTTCTTAGTGCTATTATAGCCATGAGAAATGAATATGTAGATCGTATATCTCATGTTGAGCCAGGTGTGAAGGCAAAAGACTATTTTGATAAGTTGATACAGGATTTCAACCAGCAGGTTGGGGAAGTGTTGGAACAGATAAATAGTTTGAATTAGAGTGTTTCATGCACACCCTTCGCTACACTCGCATTTGAGGGTAAAAAGACCTTCATGGATTGTTATACTAATTGTAGCAGTCGTGCTTGTTATATATACAGCACTACTGTATTTTTTGTTTGTCAGTCCGTTTAGTTTCCGGTGGAAAGCTATGTTTGGGGATGAGAAATATCCCGATAAATTCAACATACATGGTATAGATATCAGTCATCATCAATCAAAGATAGATTGGGATGAATTGTCGCAGGAAGCTGAAGTTGGAGGCAATCCTATAGTATTTGCATTTATTAAGGCAACGGAGGGGTCTAATAGATTTGATAATCGCTTCAAAGACAATTACTATCAGGCAAAGGAGCATGGATTGATTTGTGGAGCATATCATTTTTGGAGTAATAAGACTTCTGCCAAACAACAGGCACTCTTCTTTATCAATAATGTACACTTGCTACCGGGTGATTTGCCACCAGTACTTGATGTCGAAAAATTTGATGCGAGAATGACCATAAATCATTTTCGTGAGAATATTCTTACATGGCTAGAAATTATAGAAGAACATTATAAGGTGACTCCGATAATATACGCAAGTTTAAATTTCAAGAATAAGTATCTCTACGGCAAAGCCTTTGATAAATATCCTTATTGGATTGCACATTATTATGTAAAGGAATTGGGGTTTGCTGGTAATTGGAAGTTTTGGCAGCATACCGATGTGGGACATTTATCGGGAGTAGAAGGATTTGTAGATTTGAATGTATATAACGGAAGTTATTATGATCTAAAACAGCTCACACTGAGAGATGAGTTGTTGGAAGACTGATTTTTTCTTATTCTGTTGTCTGAAGCCATGCGTCAATCATACGGCGTGCTATAGATGCTTTATCGGGAAGTTTTGGAAGATTGTTTTTTGCATACCATTTGCCTTTTGTCAATTCTGTTTCTTGCAGATGGATTTCTCCACTTTCGTATTCTGCAGTAAAGGCCACCATGAGTCCGCAAGGGTATGGCCATGCTTGTGAGCCAAAATATCGGATGTTTTTCAGTTTCAATCCTACTTCTTCCATTACCTCACGCCGTAGTGTCTCTTCTAGATTTTCTCCTGTCTCAACAAATCCTGCTACATGACTTTGAAAGTCGCGTTTGAAATTGCGTGAGTGAACCAATAGTATCTCATCGTCAGGAGTCTTCACCGTGCGTGTTATGCGCACTATGATGGCTGTTGAGAGTAATGGCCATATTTCCCTTCCGCATTTCGTACAACATTTGCTTATGGGTGAGGATTGTTGCATTATGGCTCCGCAATGTCCACAATATTCCGTGTTTTTGTTCCAATAAACGAGTTCTGCACATTTGCCTGCGAGCCGATAGTCTTCTTCTGTGATAAGAAAAAAAGATTCTCTAAGCGGAACTAGCTCCAAATGCTTTGCGTATTCTTTTAGCTCGTCTATTTCGCAGGCTTTGGCATTACCAATTTCTAGAATGTCCGTCTGTGATGTAAGAAGAACAGGGCATTTTATGCTTTGTGGAATACTATATCTGCCATTTTTATTTCTATTGAGAAATATCTCTCCTTTATAAAAAATAAACCATTTCATCTTTTCTATTAGGTCTGCACAAGCATTACTCGATTATTATTATTTCTTCTTGCGCTTTAGTAGATGCTCTTGTTAGCAGAGCTAGGGGCGGAGTTATTCGTTCTTATTGTATTCGTTTTATTTCACTCTTTCCTTATTTTGTTTTACAAAGTCACCCCAACTACGATACGACGCTTGGCTTTCTGGGCGGTCTTGCTGCATGAAGTGGCAATAAGCAGCACCCAAGGCATCTGTAGCATCAAGGTATTTTCCCATTTCTTTTTCGTTGATGTTAAATAGTCGTTGAAGCATTCCTGCAACTTGTTGTTTTGCTGCTCCTCCAGAGCCTGTGATTGCCATTTTTATTTTTGTAGGCATATATTCATGAATCGGAATGTCTCGATTGATTGCGGCGGCGATAGCTACTCCTTGAGCGCGTCCGAGCTTGAGCATGCTCTGCACATTTTTTCCAAAGAAAGGTGCTTCGATAGCTATCTCGTCGGGATGAAATGAATCGATGATGCTAGTGATGCGCTGAAAGATATGTCCGAGTTTTAGATATGTATCTTTCACCTTGCGCATATCGATGATCCCCATATTCACCAATTCGACCTTACGGTTTTCCACTTTGATGATGCCATAGCCCATGATGTTTGTTCCCGGGTCAATTCCCATTATAATTTTTTCCATTATTGAAGTGAGATGATGATTAAAAAAATGGATTCATTATCTTTTCTTCACCCATAGTAGTTTTTTCTCCATGTCCAGGATATAGTATAGTATCATCGGGAAGGATATTTTTTAGATGTTCGATTGAGACCATTATTTCCTTATAGCTTCCTCCTTTAAGGTCTGTTCTGCCGATGCTCTGCTTGAAGATGGTATCACCAGTAAAGGCGACTTTTTCTTCTTTGCAATAGAATACGACTGCATCTTCTTTATGTCCCGGGGTAGGGATGATGTCAAAAGTGTGGTTGCCGAAAGTGATTTGTTTCTTGCCAAAACCTTCAGGGCTCAGAGCGTATATGTCTTTTACAAAGTCGTTGCCGATGGTGTGGTCTAAGTGTGAATGAGTGATCAAAAGGTGTTTTACTTTTAGTTCATTTTCCTTGATGTAATTCTCTATTGCAATTTTTTCATCAGAAAAATATGCTCCACAGTCCACGATGACAGCCTCTTTTGTGTCATCACTCACAATATATGTATTTACTTGAAGGGGATTAACTTCAAAGGTTTTTATTTTCAGCATTTTATGAGTTAAAGATTATAAATGTGTAATAACAAAATGTCAATTATATATTTTTGCGCTTGGGGTATCGATGTATTTTATTATCGGTATGAGACGATGAATTTTTCTTCAAACCACTCTTCTTTGAAGCAATCGGCAACGGGCATCAGCGTAACTCTGTTTTTTACCATGCTCAATTCTTCTTTTAGATCGCCTCCTTTTAGGCAGATGATAGGTGTTTTCGGAAAAATCTTCTTTATTTCGGGTAGTGGCATTACTGCTCGTGAAACGATGAGGTCAAACTTTCCGTGTTCATCTTGTCCTCGTAGGTGTTCGCAGAAGCAGTTTTTCAGGTTTATGGCTCGTGCGATCTCGCTAGCTACTTTCACTTTTTTGCCGATGCTATCAATAAGTTTGAATTGTATTTCTGGATACATTATTGCAAGTGGGATGCCCGGGAAGCCACCGCCGCAGCCAAAGTCGAGAATGTGCATTCCTTTGTGTGCCAACCCTTCTTTGTCCATAAATATCTTTATTGCTAGCGAATGAAGAACATGATGAAGATAAAGGTTGTCAATATCTTTTCTTGATATGACATTTATCTTTTCGTTCCATTCCTTATATAAAGCAAGGAGAGCAGACATCTGCTTCCTTTGCTCTTGTGTTATATTGAAGTATTGTTCAATAATCTTCATCATTCATTGATGCCGAGTGAGGAGAGTATTGCCTTGCATCTGTCATCTGCCTCGGCACATGCTGTAGCATAGTCTTCAGGCTTTGTGAATGTGGCTCCTGTCTCTATGTAGAACTTTATTTTTGGTTCTGTTCCCGAAGGACGTATTGACACTTTGGTGCCGTCTTGGCAGAAATACTGCAATACGTTGCTTGTGTCAGGCATGACGATATCTTTCTCTACGCCATTTTCAATTGCTTTTAGCGTGCGGAAGTCCTTATAGGTGACCACCTTGCTACCGGCAATTTCTGTAGGCGAACTTTTGCGGAAGTCTTCCATCATCTGTTTTATCTCGTCGGCACCACTCTTGCCCGGACGCACTACATTTACGGCCTTGTTGTACGAGAAGCCATATTCCATATATATGTCCATGAGTATTTGCCATAGGCTCTTACCTTGGTCTTTTGCCCATGCGCATATCTCTGCCATCAAGCAGCAAGCCGATGGTGAGTCTTTATCCCTACAGAAATCTTCTGCTAGAAATCCGAAACTCTCTTCACCGCCACCGATATATTTTCTTTTACCTTCGTTTATTTTTATTTCGTTTGCGATCCATTTGAAGCCGGTATATACATCTTCCATGAGGATGCCATACTTGTCTGCCACTTTTTTTACCATTTCTGTGGTGACGATGGTTTTCACGATGAATTCATTTCCTTTCATCAGACCTTTGTCCATACGGTTTTTGATGATGTAATATAAGTAGATGAGCATCGTCTGGTTGCCATTTACTATTTGCCATTCGCCTTTGTCGTTTTTGCATGAGATGGCGATACGGTCTGCGTCGGGGTCGCTTGCAAGTACGATATCGGCATTTGTTTCTTTTGCCAACTTTAAGGCCAAAGTCAGAGCCTCTGCATTTTCCGGGTTAGGACTTACGACCGTTGGGAAGTTGCCGTCTTTTACCATCTGTTCTGGTACGCAGGTGACATTTTCGAATCCCCACATCTTCAAGGCCTTTGGCACTATCATCATTCCTGCTCCGTGCAGAGGTGTGTATATGATGCCGAGATCTTTTTGTCGCTGTATTGCCTCAGGGTCGATAGAGAGTGTTTTTACTGCGTCAAGATAAGCTTTATCTACTTCTTCGCCGATGATGGTGATATATTTCTCATCGCCACCAGTTTTTACATCTTCATATCGGCATTTTTCTACTTCTTCGATGATGCCTTTGTCGTGTGGTTTTAGCACTTGTGCTCCATCTTCCCAATAGGCTTTATAGCCGTTGTATTCACGAGGGTTGTGTGATGCTGTGATGTTGATACCGCTTTGGCATTTCAGATGACGTATGGCAAATGATACCTCAGGTGTAGGTCTCATGTCTTCGAACATGTAAACATATATGCCGTTGGCAGCCATGATATCGGCAGCGCGTCTTGCGAAGAGGTCAGAGTTGTTGCGACAGTCAACACCTATTACGATGCTTATTTTTTCTTTGTCGGCAAAGTTCTTTTTTAGGTAGTTGGCTAGTCCTTGTGTGGCTGTTCCTACCGTATATATGTTCATGCGGTTTGTTCCTGCGCCCATGATGCCACGCAGACCTCCTGTACCAAATTCTAACGTCTGATAGAAACTATCGATGAGCATGCTCTTATCCTCATTTTCCATCATGGCTTTCACCTCTGCGCGTGTTTGAGGATCGAATATTTCACTTGTGGCCCATATTTGAGCCACATCCATACATTGTTTCAAAAGCTCGTTGTCCATATTTTGAGTAATTAATTATTAATGACATATTTATTCCCAGTTTCTTTCGTTATCTTCTGCCAGTATTCTGTGGAATATCCCGGTCGGGTAGGGGCTGTTGCATAGCCGTATTTGCCTTTTTTGAATTTTCCGTTTTCCTCTTTCTTTATCACCATATCATTATGTTTTACCACAAGGTATTTAAAGAGTTTGTCCCACTCTTTCATCATCGTATGTGCTGCTGCGAGCGATTTTTTTGTGAGAGTCTTGATGTCGTTTGTGGTGAGTGTTTTTACATCTTCGTTGTATTTTGCTTCCAGCTCGTCACGCACTTTTTTCAGGTCAGGGAACATTTTTGAGTAGTAAGGATATACCATGTTGGATACTGTGTTCTGTAGCCAATATGCTGATTTCCATGAGAATGTCATTTCGTCTTGTACATCTTCTTTTCTTTGGTAGCAGGCAGGCACCTTTGTCGTTCCGCAATATATAGGTGTGTACGGCACCATGTTTGGATCATCATTAGTCCACCATATCACGCCACCTACAGCATCAGGCAGCCAGCTACGCATCTGTCCCACATATCCGAATCCTGTCTGTTGTGTAGATGTTGGGCGCTCGTTGAATACTTCTATTGTGTCGCCTTCATTGGTGATTTTTTTCGATAGTGGAGATGGACGGTAAGGCATATTCCAAGCTCCTGCTCCGAGGTCTTTTGTGATGTCAAGAATTGTTCCCTCATAATGGTCGCGCATAGCGTTTTTTATGTCTTGTGTGCTGACGAGTTTGTTTGGCTTTATGTATAGTGGCATCTCTTGTGCCAAACATTCTTTTTTCTCGCCTTTTATGTAATCAAGATATTGGTCCATATCGGTAGAGTATTTCTTGAAGAAACTCCACACGCGGGCTTCGCAGTAGCGGTTGGCAGAGAAGTCGCTTGGTGCATAGGCATCGCGGAATGAAAACTCCTTATCGTTTTTGTCTGTGAAATACCCTTTTTCTTTTGCAAACTTGATACAGTCTTTGCTGTATATCACATCTTGTTTTGGAAACAGTTTTAAGAATTTAGTGATGCGGCTTTGGTTTGCGTGTCCGCTTATGCAGTCGTCAGGAATGCGCACTGCCACCCATACAGCACTTTTCTTGCCTGCTCCTTTCCCCATCATTTCCATGAGCCACGCCTCGTTTTTGTCGCATATTGAGAAGGTTTCTCCTTCAGAGTAGTATCCATATTTTTCAACAAGCGATGTCATGATATCTATTGCTTCTCGTGCTGTCTTTGAACGCTCCAAAGCGATATAAATGAGCGAGCCATAATCTATCAGTCCCGTAGAGTCGACCAGTTCTTCCCGTCCGCCGAAGGTTGTCTCGGTTATGCTCACTTGGTGTTCGTTCATCTGTCCGATGACGTTGTATGTGATGGGCGCTTGTGGTATTTGCCCGAGGTATTTGTTGGTGTCCCATTCATAGATTTGTCGCATTTCGCCATCTTTATGTGTGCTACCGATGTGGTGGTAAAGGTTTCCATACATGCCATAGCTATCGGCGTTGTAGCTTACGATTACGCTACCATCGGTGCTTGCTTTTTTGCCTACGATGAAGTTTGTGCAAGGGTATGTGTAGGCGAATGTTGCTACTGCAAGTGATAGTGTGAGAAAAAAATTCTTTATCATATTGTTGTTAATTTATGTTAGTCGTTTTTTTGTAAAATGTCATACTATAAATTATCGTTACAAAATTAGTGCAAGACAAACAAAAAACAAAATAATTTATTATTCAAATAAAATCTTTTGAGGGCAGAGTCAACATACAAGTACAATATTAATAAAAATGTTTGTAAAACTCTTTTAAAGGTGTGTTAAAATTTAATATTTTCTAGCACTTCGATTTTGAATCTAGCCTGTTCTAATATGGATATTTATATGGAGAATATTAAACAGTATTCCGGAGAGGAATACGATGTGGATTTCATGATTGACAATGGGAAACATTATTGTTCTGAACTTATATATGATGCTTATGTAAAGGACGGGAAGCATGTTTTTGAATTGGGTAAGGTGGATATGAGAAATTCAAAAGGTACAATACCTATTTATTGGATTCATTTATTTGATAAGATTGGTAGGTCTTTGCCACAAGGTAAAGTTGGCATAATGCCTCAGCAGATGTATGATGAAGTGGTGTTGAGAAAGGTTAATGTAAAATCCCCATAAAAAAAGAGTGTTTCAAGATGGAAACACTCTTTTTAATGTTAGAAAATCTACACGTCATTAACGACGCAAACCGAGAGCCTTGATTATTGCATGGTAACGTTCAATGTCAACATCATAAAGATAGTTGAGCAGAGCACGACGTTTAGCAACAAGTTTTGTAAGGCTTCTTGCAGTAGTATAATCTTTACGGTTCTTTTTAAGATGTTCCGTCAAGTGGGAAATACGGTATGAAAACAAAGCTATCTGGCTCTCTGCTGAACCAGTATCTGAGTTAGACTTTCCGTACTTGCCAAAGATTTCTTTTTTCTTTTCTGTAAGAATAGAATGGTCCAGGGCTTACTTCGCCCCATCCATACAAATCTCCTTCCTCGTCTATTGAACTCGCTCCCGAATTACAGTCAGCCCATAGCACGGAAAGACCGAGGTCGACAGCCCCAACAGAGGTTCTGCTATAATGTGGTCGGTAGTTATCCGTCGTTAGGCCTTCTGAAGAACGCGAGGAAGTTGATCTTAATGCCCCCGAATTACCCAATGTTGATTCTCCTGAAGATTTGGGCTCGCTATATTCTTCCACACTCGTTATTTCGATGCTCATGTCAACTATCCTTTTCAAATACCTATCCGCCTGATCTGTTTTACTAGAAACTCCCCATATAGTAATATATCTGATGTCATGTCAATGACCATCTTCTGTCATTTCTTGATATTTGACATGCACTCGAACCTCATGCTTTTTTCCCTTAAAGTTATCTGGCCAAACAATGTAATAGATAGGTTTCCATCTGCCACCATTGAAATTAGAGTACTCATATGTCGCTTTGACACAAATATCGTTTGATGTAGCCATATTAGCCGCACAGAAAAGGAGTAGCATAAACAATTATATCACAAATCGTTTCATATCCCTCTTAAATTATTAAGTTTCTTTTTATAATATTCTGAATTGGAAAAATCTGATTTCAATAAACATTCATATGTTTTGATAAGAAAGCTTTCTATGGTTTCCTTAAATGGCTTCCTATGGGAAGTCGAGTACGCTATCCGCAAATCTTCTTCTGCCTGTTTTACACACATTACTGTCTGTGCAATATTACCATTGTCTGTGCTTGTTGCTTTTTCGAGATAGCAACGTCCGGATATGTACGATAAGTAAGCTTTCCATTCTGCATTTAGTGTCCATTGTTGTTTAGTCATTTTTACAATCGCTATTGACTTATCATATTCATGATTTTTCAATAGCCAGAAAGCCTCAAGTGCCTTAATTCGCGGAAGCGTATTCTTGTCGGCTGTAGTCTGGGCTTTCGTAATATAATCAAAGCAAGTTTTATCAAACTGCTTCATGGCAAAATAGTGATTTATAATACCCACATAGAGATCCTGATTGTCAGGAAATTGTTGCATCCCTTCTAAATAGATAGAAAGTGCCTTGTCATATTCTTCTACATTGTCATAGCAACTTGCTAAATAGTAATACTCATTTACAGAATGCACATTCACTTTGTTATGATAAATTTCAAAATATGGGATTGCATTTTCATAATCTCTACAGTCCATAAATGTTACTGCAATTCCCAAAACGTGGGATACCGAATCTGCTATATTGGTTATATCTGATGAAACAGGAAGGGAATTTACTCCGTAAAAATCTCTTTTGAAGAGCCACCCGTATTCAGAATCATATTTGTTGATATAATACCGCTGCAGAGCCACCGTGTTTGACAAATTCAGTTCTGTCATGGCACGATAAACACTTTCTTTATTTTTAAGGGAAGGATAGTGTTCCCTTACAGAAGAAGCGGAACCGACTTCTCTAATGTGTGCAATTCCGTTATCTTCTAAAGATAAAAAGCTGAAACTCTCTGGACCTATCAGAAAGGCATTGCTTTCAGATGAGTGTCCGTTAAGCAAAGTGTTTTTGTCAAGGCATTCGGGAACGACCTTGTACAAGCGTATATGCCCCCGCATATCTTTTGATTTGCTTCCTCCGTCAGAACGTTGTTTCAAAGTCAGTTGCACAAGATTTACATCAATAATACCGGGAGCTATCTCAACGACGTCAACTTCGGAATTTGTTGCTGTTGATTTTGCTACTGCCAATTCCGAAAAAAGGGCCTCTAACAAACCTGTTCCAAGTGAAACACCCACCTGTTCTGCGATGCTGGAAGTACTATAAAGGTCATATCTATTTTTTTGAGCCAGCCATCCATGAGTATCCTGTGCGGTAGAATTCAGTGAAGAAATCAGCGCACCCGAAACTATCCCATGGTCACCAGATTGAAAGACATGTTTCCCATCATAAATCTTCGCCATCCTTTCTGCATTATTGATTTCAATGTCATCTGTATTTGATATATTGAGTGGACCTGCAAAACGGGTAGTAGCCTTGTAGGTGTCTCCGTCCTTATAAAACAACATATAATACATCGGTTTGAAGGTCGAAGGATCGTCAAGATTATTGTAGTCTGGACTTAATGACAACGACACCCACAAACCACATAATCTGTCCACAAAAGATGTATTATTGATTTCAAATCTGTTCTCAATGTCTTTCAGAGTATTTGCAAAAGAGTCGTTGAGCGATGGATTTCCAGAAAGACATGCCTGTAACTGCTCCATACTGCTCTTCTGGACGTATGTATCCTGCAGTTGTTCTGCGATATTAAATTTCAACACAAGTACGTTTGCTAAAAGAGGGTCTTCCTTTTTGGACTTATCTATCACCACATCCAAAAGTTTCATGGCTGTTTGATAATTCCCTACAGAGACACTATCTATGGCACGTTGGTAATAAGTCTCACGCGACTGACCATTGATTTGTACCGAAACGGACAATATAAAAAAAGCAATAAATAATAAATATCGTTTCATATCTTATCAATTTTAAAAGTTTAGACTAACTCCGACACCATTTCCTACTGCACCGAAAGAAAGAGTGGTTTGAGAACCATCCTTATCGTGCGATTTAATATATTCCAATTCTTCGTTTATTACCCGTTTATAATATTTTGTTTTCCTTTTTTGTTTGGACCATTTTATATAAATTGCACCAAGTCCAACAACACCAATAATACCGCTTATTATTGAACATGTGGAAATAGTACTTCTTGTAGAAGAAGACATTGAATTGTCTGCCAACAAGATAATAGCCCCACCAAGACCAAGCCCCAAACATCCTCCAGTAACAATAGCAGGTCCTTTCATTTTGTAAGATTCATAATAGTACAACCCATCGTATTCTACATAAGCATTCTGCAAATTCCGATAATGTTCGTCCAGTGAATAAGAATCCGGATTGACTGCGGATGGATCAATAATCTGAGCTGATGTAAAATCAGCTAAACAGACACACAAAAAATATAAAATAATTAATCTTTTCATAGTTATATACTTTAGTTCATTGATGATGGCTTCAAGAAAATTTTCCCTTGTTTGTATTCTTTTTCAAGTCTGTCAAAAAATTGTTTATTGACTGCATCAATAGTGGCATTTGAATCTTTCATACCTTCTACAGGTTTCTTGCCTTTCTGGAACACACGCCAGTTTTTACCGTCTGTTTTATCATTGATATTTGACAGAGTCACATGATTAGCAGTTACCTTCTCTCGCGTGAATCTTTTGATTTCTTCACTCGTAAACACTCTTTCGCTCTTTATTATGTCGCTGCTGGTATCATAAGTGAACCAATTAATATCTGATGGAGCAACAACCCTTAGATTTTCAATCTCAGAGCCCAATATGTCGGCAAGTTGGCTTGCAAAGCAATTGTCTCCACGTCCGGTATTACAACAATGAAGGACGATGGTCAGTGGCTCCTGCTTCATCTTAAGGATAATCTGGTATTTCCTGAGTTGTTGCAGGATTACCGGTGCAAATTCCTCAGCAGTAAACTCATGTCCACCGACGTTAATCTTGTTTGCGGTTGCGGTCTCTGAAGCTGCGACACCATGTGCAAGGATATTGAACGAATTGTTTGTTTCGTTGAACCATTTCTTCAGGGCATCGGTATTTATAAGATTAATATCTTTCTTCTCCTTTGCGGACATGTCATCAGATACTACCTGAAAATTCGCCCTTTGGAAAGTCTCGTGAGAGGTAAATTTTACTTCTTTACCATTTATTGTATAGGAAGAAGGATGCGGAGCAGATGAAGATTGCGCAGGAAAACATTCGTTGTTTAGTCGAATAGCAAGAGCCATTATCTCTGCTCTTTCTTGTTCAATCATCTCATCCGTGACCTCCTTCTGCGAAAATGCAGGTAGGACAAGACATATCAACAATAGTGATAATAATGTTTTTTTCATAAATAAAGATTATTTTTAATTAGTTATACAATTTCCATCACATGCGTTTATGAGCTCTGTTTTTAAATTTTTTAAATCTGTTAAGGCATTTTCTGCCTGTCTAATATTCCTAACACCTAACTCTTCCCCCTCTGCTTGTACTTCTGTTATTTGTTTTTCATATTTATCATTATTAATAGCTTTTATTATTCTTTTTTTATCTTCAGGAGTATCCTTCGTTATCCCTTCATTCTTTAGCTTATTACAATTTTTCGCATCTTTTAACCATTGGTATATATCGTTTATTCGTTTGTCAATATAATTTTGTATCGGACGTAAGTCATATTTGCCTTCTCCATTCTTCATAATAGTGTCGGTATATCCTATTTTCCTTAGTTTGCCAAACACTTTTAGGATTTCTTCCGAACTGGCCCTATACCCATATATTCCAGCTTCATCTAAATCTGCATTAAACTGATTTGACGTTTCTTCTGCCTGTTCAGGAGTCATAGAAAAAATTCCGTCCTTTATCTCTTGAACATTTTTTTGCTTTCCATTTTGCCCATACATTGATATGCAACAACACAGAAATAGAATAGTTAATAATCTTTTCATAGTGAATAGTATTTATATAAATTAAGTGATTAAAAATTAAAAGTCCTCTATTTTTGATTGCCTAAACACCCACAAATCAACTTTCACTTTTTCTTTCGGTTTGAAAGTATCATATAAATCATCGTTTGTTGTTAACAAGTCTAATAGTGTATCTAAATCACGGATTTCCTCTTCTTCCGGAATTGGTTGAACTCCTTTCAGGATATCGTTATTTGTAGGTTGTGGGCGTCCATTTATCATTTGGTTACCGATGTTTTTTGCATTTGCAAAATCATTACCAGATTGTTTTATTGCGTTATATGCAGATTCGCTACTGACATCATGGACACGATTAATAAACGCTGTTGACATAGCATTGGTATTGCTTGCAAATTGCGAAGCAAACTTTCTTGCCTCTTCTTGCTTTTGTCTTTCAATACGTTCTTTTCTCTCACGAAGCATTTGACGTCTTTCTTCACGGATCTCTTCCTGGCGGGCTCTGTCATAGCTTATTTGCAGTGTGCCGGCGTTGGGACTATTAGCTGGTCTTTGCGATCTTGGTGCATTACTAATACTCACCCCCGTCTTATGGGAGGATGACGAACGAGAAGATTTTTTATTCGTTGGCATGCTTGAGCCGTTAAATGCATTTGTCACATGATAGTAGGCTCCTTCAAGATCTCCTTTTTCCGCAGCAGCTGCACCTTTTTTTGATTCGGATACTGCGAAATTCAATTCATCTAAAGTACTCTGCGAAAAAACAGGAATGCAGAACATGACAATTGGTACAAAAATTAAAATCTTTTTCATAAGCAGTAATTATTAAGTTATCAAACATCCATATCATTACTCCCCCCCCGACAATCACCCTTTGCCGAGAATTTTAATTCCGTTTAGTTTGCTAATATATGAAAAGAGCGTGGGTGATTCTTCACTCTGCCAATTCCTTTCTCTGGTTCTGGAATACCACACTCTGAAATTAGCACTCAATAGCCCACGCTTCGGATTATATAGCATGAAGCTAATAATAATCTCATGCGCAGACGCATCGCGCATCATCTTCCAGAGTGTCAAATTTTCCAGATTTGAGAAAAGAAGACAACGTTGAAAACGTCTTTTCATCGACTACACCCTACACGAGAGTCGTATCGTTTTTTACCCGTAAGTTACTCGCCCCCTGACCCTTGCGGACCACTGAGCACTGACAAAGTTAGTGCAAATCAAGGACATAAACAAAAAATAATATAATTATTTTAGATTTTAATCAATCTTTTGAGAGCAGAGTCAACCTAAATTCAAAATCAAATTGCAAGCAAGACAGGGTATTTCACAAATATTTTTATTCCATGTGGGTTCTAAAAATTATATCGAAATGAACTAAAAAAGTTTATGGTGGGTTCTATAAATGGTTCATCCGACATTTCGAGTGATGCGGCAATCATGTAGTGCATAAAGCCTAAGAGTGAAATATCGGTCGTCTCTGAATCCGTATGCATTGCGTTTCATAACTTTTATCTTGTTATTGATACCTTCTACTTTTCCCGTT
>JAZLJQ010000023.1:0-39941 GCA_045617965.1 Prevotella sp. | reverse complement strand
ACCCATAACGCACACGATAAAAACTTATATTTGGAAAAACAAAATCGCGTGAGTTCTACCACGCAATAAGGACAATTAACACACCCATTAATCAGCGTTATGAAAGACGAGAGATTAGCACTTATTGCACAATCGCAGGTGTTGTCGGCTTTTTTACGACCACAAGGCAAAGCAGCAACTGACGACAAACCGAGAGCAGAGATAAGCTCGCTTAATCTATGCCGAGGTGCGAACCGATGGAGCAGTGGCAGAACCACTAAATGTGGTGATGCTTGCGACGACTGGAGGTTTATCTCCACAAAGGAGTCCCTGTTTACAGGCAGCAGAGTGATGCTTGCATCGACTTTGCCGAGTCGCGAGAGAGGAAGACAACGTCAAGGAAGAAGACGAAGTCAAATCAGGCTTCGGCTCGGAAAATCCAAAAGACCGTGTCTTTTACGATGAAATCTTTTTGTAAAGACAAAAGTAAACTATAGTCTTTTCTCAAAGATTTTATCTAAAATAATAACTTATTTTGGCTTTTCGCTCGCCTTGCACTAATTTTGTCCACAAACAATGGCGGGCATATATATTCACATTCCGTTCTGCAAGAGCCGATGCACATACTGTGCCTTCTACTCCACAACACTCTTAGAACTGAAAGAGCGATATATTCAAGCACTCTGCAATGAGATTGACACCCGATGCCAAAATCTTCTATCAAGCAAAAAAAATACTATTTATATCGGTGGAGGTACACCTAGTCAAATATCATTACAAGAATTAAAGACAATACTCTCTCACCTCAACTACAACGAATATAATTTCTCCGAATGCACCATTGAGTGCAATCCTTATGACATCACCTCAGAATATGCCAACGGACTCGCTTCCCTAGGCTTCAACAGGGTAAGTCTCGGCCTGCAAACCATTCATGACATACGACTGAAAGAACTGAATAGAAGACATAATGCCGAAAAGGGATTTCAAGCAATAAAACTACTACATCAATCCGGTATTCACAACATCAGCATTGACTTAATCTATGGTCTCCCCGAACAGACATTACAAGAGTGGAATAATGATATTGATACTATATTGCAAGCCTTTCATAATCAAGATACAACCTTCACGCATATATCAGCCTATTGCCTAAGTTATGAAGAAGGAACACCACTTTGGCGGAAATTACAAAACAACGAAATTAAAACCGTTGATGAAGAAACGGAACTCTCAATGTATAACACCCTAAGAAAAAAACTAAAAAGCATTGGCTTTGAGCATTATGAGATCTCCAACTTTGCCTTACCTACCTTTCGCTCACAACATAATTCTTCCTATTGGAGCGGTATGCCATACATCGGCATCGGTGCTGCGGCACATTCCTATGACGGATATCGCGAACGCAAATGGAATGTTCCAAATATTCAACAATATATTTCCTCATGGGGATTACATCATGGAGAAAGAATCTGCGAAGAGAAAGTTGTTCAAGGCGAAACGCTAAATCAGTCAGAGTTGTATGATGAGCTTATAATGACACGCTTACGCACAATAGACGGCTTACCAGAAAACCTTATCCCAAAGACTTACCTTGACTATTTCAGATCCATGGTAAAACCATTTCTGCAAAAAGGGAAAATGAGCTTGTCCAATGGAATTTATCGACTTACGGAAGACGCACTTTTTGTAAGCGATGACATTATCGCAACACTTTTTGCTAAGAACTAAAGGTGTGATCTATAAATTCTAAAATGATATAAACACTTTTGGTAGTTACTATTTCGAGTGCTTTAAGTTCCTTCTCTGGCATATTTTATATTAGATCAAAATATTTAAAAGGCTTCTTCTTATGGTCTTACTTAAGGTAACCCCTTCTGTTTTGTGGTTTGTCAATCCTTGAGCAAGCTCAGACATTGACAATCCCCAAATCATCCAATAAGCCTTTTAAAACAACTGACGACAAACCGAGAGCAGAGATAAGCTCGCTTAATCTATGCCGAGGTGCGAAGGAAGAAGACGAAGTCAAAATAGCCTTCGGCAAAAAATGGCTCACTATCGTGAGTAAAAAAATATGGAGTTTCCTTTTTGTATATAGTTGTTACTTGTTTTTTACGACTGAAAGGAGTTATTTTTTATGGCAGAGCCACATTTTGCATTTTTGTTTTTTATCTTACTTACCAAAGGTAAGGATGGAGGGATGAAAGCAAAGCAGAGAAAAGCTTGTTTTTGTAGGCTTTGTTTTCAGCACTACATCAAAGATGCAATCTGATAAAAACAAAAATATTTTGATCTATTTGTTTCTGACTTCGTCTTAATATGTGACTTTGTCTTCCTCTGTGACTTCGTCTTCCTCTGTCGCGACTCGGCAAAGTTGATGCAAGCATCACTCTACTCTCACTGCTCCATCGGTTCACGACTCGGAAGAGGCAAAAATCTACTCGGGAAACATTCCTAAAATCATCTCGATATAATTTATAGAACCCACCTAAAAAAGAAACGAAGAAATTCACTTAAATCAGTTTATATATGTACCCATGAAGTCTAATATATATTCATTTCATCTTTAAAGAATTTCATATTTTTCATTTCGTCAAAAGTAGGCGATATCAAGTATTTTTGAACTTTCTGCCACAAGTAGTCGGTCTCTTCTGTTGCAGGAATTTCAGTCCAATCACCTCGAAAGAGTCGTGGAAATGTTTGTTTTACAGGCTCTGAAATCACTTTTTGGAACAAGATACACTCCACATCAGCAACAATGTTTGTCATAGGATCTACTATGGGTAATTGCAACAATTGCATATACAACGTAGAAATTCCGTTGAGTCTCATCTCCAATGTAGAATCTGTCAAAGTTATCAGTTCGCAATTTCCACCTAACCCATTATCAACTACAGCCTTCATATTATTTTCAATAAAATCGATACAATCAAGACGTCTGTTCTTGACGAGATAGGGAATAATGCTGTCGGGCATTTCTGTAAACACTTCTTTCATCGTACGTGCTGACACAGGTATAAAAAAAGTGGCAACCATAACAATTAGCAAAAATCTTTTCATCACGTTAATTCATTTGGAAACAAAATTAGCACAAAGCAAACGAAATGCAAAATAAATATAGTCAGTTATTATAGTTTCGTGCATTTTTTGTCGGCTTTTTTGCGATTGCAAGAGAGTGTTTTTTGCTTATAAAATGTGTAAAAATAAAGATAGTGAACAAAGTCTGCACTAATATGTCGACAAAATGTTGCAAAGCAACTATCGTAAAAAATTTTATTAACAATTAATCATTTTTTTGTATCTTCGCACAATTGTAAAAAAGCACAAACAAAAAATGCTGAAAATTTTCTGCAAAAATAGCAATCAGACTATAGAGGTCAGCGAAGGGAGTACACTGCTTGAGGTACTTAAAGAATGTAAGCTCAATCCAAACTACCCTATTATTTCCGCAAAAGTCAACAACGTAAGCCAAGGACTGAAATTCCGCGTTTATCATAATCGCGATGTCGAATTTCTCGATTTACGCAACCCTGCGGCAAGACGTGTCTATATACGTTCACTTTGTTTTGTGTTAAGCAAGGCCGTACATGACACTTACCAAGGAGTTAAGTTGCACATCGAACATCCTATTAGTAATGGTATCTTTTGCCGATTAGAGGGCGACATACTTGACACAGCGAGCACGATGGTAACAAAACTAAAGACAAGAATGTTACAAATTGTTAAAGCTCAAACCCCTTTCCATCGTCATGAAGTACATTGTGAAGAAGCTATTAATATATTTCGTAAGCGTGGGGCTAATGACAAGACAAAACTACTTGAGACAAGTGGGCAAGTATATACCGATTATTATATTCTTGATGATTTCGTAGATTATTATTACGGACGCCTTGTACCAAATGCGGGATATCTACAAGTTTTCAAACTGCAACCTTACGACAACGGCTTCATTCTTCAAATACCCGATAATAATGATCCAACACATTTGGCCACACCGATGGAACAGCCACGCACACTTGAAATGTTTGCCGAAGCGCACCGATGGAACAACATAATGCAACTAAGTACGGTAGGCGATGTCAATCAGGCATGTATCAAAGGATACGCTAGCGAACTCATCCAAGTATCGGAAGCTTTACAAGAAAAAAAAATTGTACAAATTGCCGAAGAAATCTCCCGACATCATAAAGACAAAGAACATCCTCTGCGCTTAGTACTTATCTCAGGTCCGTCATCATCGGGAAAAACCACATTTTGCAAACGTATCAGCATACAGCTGATGGCATGTGGTATCCACCCCATCAGTCTCTCTACCGACGATTACTTTGTAAACAGATTGGAAACCCCCTTATTGCCAAATGGCCAATTTGACTTTGATAATTTTGACACGGTTGATCACGACATGCTTCAACGCGATGTCTTGCGCATGCTCAATGGAGAAGAAGTTGAGGTGCCTGAATATAATTTCGTTACTGGTCTAAGAGAATTTCGTGGAAAAAAAATAAAATTTAACGAAAACTCCGTACTTCTCCTTGAAGGTATTCATGCCCTAAACCCTCAACTCACTGACAAAATTAATGATACCGACAAATTTCGCATTTTTGTTTCGGCATTAACAAGTATCAATCTTGACGACCATAATGTTATATTCCCCTCCGACAATCGCCTATTGAGACGTATTGTCCGCGACTATAATAAAAATGCTTTCACAGCACAGGAAAGCATACGTCAATGGCCGAATGTCTGTCAGGCAGAGCACCAATGGATTCGCCCTTATCAAGAGAATGCAGATATGATGTTCAACTCTGCCCTACTCATTGAATTTGCTGTATTACGCAACCATGCCGAGCCTATACTCCAAACCGTGCCAAAGAACTGTCCTGAATATGGAGAAGCACATCGTCTGTTGCGTTTTCTTCACTATTTTCATCCCATACCTGATAAGGAAATCCCACCTACATCAATAATGCGGGAATTCCTCGGAGGTTCATCATTCACATATAAATAAAAAGACGAGACAATGAGAATAGATATTATTACCGTTATGCCCGAGATGCTGAAGCCATTTATGAAAGAAAGCATTCTCGGGCGGACGCAAGAGAAAGGGATTGCAGAAATTCACATACACAACCTACGCGATTTCACAGAAGACAAATGGCGACGTGTTGACGACTATCCTTTTGGCGGTTTTGCTGGAATGGTATTACAATGTCAGCCAATTGACAACGCCATTTCACACCTAAAAGCCGAACGTCATTATGATGAAATAATCTATGTGACTCCAGATGGCGAAAAATTCTCCCAGCAAATGGCAAACACTCTATCACTAGCTAAAAACATTATCATCCTCTGTGGTCATTACAAAGGTATTGATCAGCGCATACGCGATCATCTAATCACTCGTGAAGTGACTATTGGCGATTATGTACTCACAGGAGGGGAATTGGCGGCCGCCGTAATGACAGATGCAATCATACGACTTTTGCCAGGTGCAATAGGCGACGATGCGAGTGCACTCAACGATTGTTTTCAAGACAATCTTCTTGCAGCTCCTATCTATACACGCCCTGCAGATTACAAAGGATGGCGAGTGCCCGACATTCTGCTTTCGGGCAACGAAGCAAAAATACGGGAATGGGAGATTGAGGAATCTTTGCGTCGTACACAAGAACTTAGACCCGATTTGCTTGACTAGTTTTTCATCTATCACAAGTCGAAGATTGTAAAAATTCTTTTCAAAGTTTTAGTTCATACTTAACATTGATAAAAATTCCTCTTCATCTACAATCTTTATGTTCAGTTTTTGAGCTTTTTCAAGTTTTGCCGGCCCCATATTATCACCGGCAAGGATAAATGATGTATTCTTACTTATGGATGAAGAGTTTTTACCGCCATTTATTTCTATCATCTGTTTATATTCATCGCGTGAATGTTTGGCGAACACCCCACTGATTACAACCTGCTGCCCTGCCAGAGCATCCGTGTGCATAGAAAGAACTTCTTTCGAGAGTTTCATCTGTAAGCCATAAGAGCGTAATCTATTTACAATTTCCTGATTGGATTCATTAGCGAAATAATCAACTATACTTTGTGCCATGACTTCACCTATACCATCTAGCTCTAGCAGTTCTTCTTTAGTAGCTGATGAGAGTGCATCAATAGAGTGAAAATGTCGAGCAAGCATTTTTGCAGAAGTCTCACCAATGAACCTTATTCCGAGAGCAAAGACTAGACGTTCAAAAGGTACTTTTTTGCTTTCTTCAATACTATGAACTATCTTCATTGCCGACTTTGTCTTGCTTCCGTCACCATTTATATCTTGCACATCTATGCAATAAAGGTCGGCTATATTCTTTATGAGTCCGCGATTGAAGTATACATCTATCGTCTCTGGTCCCAAGCTATCAATATTCATTGCCTTACGAGATATAAATTGCTCTATTTTACCCTTTATCTGTGACGGACATCCGGTGTCGTTAGGGCAATAATGTACGGCTTCACCCTCATAACGAACCAAAGGTGTTCCACATTCTGGACAGTGCGTAGCGAACTGTATGGGTGTTGCTATTATCGGTCGCTCATCAATGTTCACACCTACTATCTTAGGGATGATTTCGCCACCTTTTTCCACATATACCATATCTCCGATGTGAAGGTCAAGCTGACGGATTGTGTCTTCATTATACAATGATGCACGCTTCACAATAGTACCCGCTAAAAGTACTGGTTCCATATTTGCCACAGGTGTAATGGCTCCTGTCCGTCCTACTTGAAACGAAACTGATTCAAGGCGTGTACATACTCTTTCGGCCTTAAATTTATATGCTATTGCCCATCTTGGCGATTTTGCCGTATATCCAAGAGCGCGCTGTTGTCGCAATGAATTCACTTTCAATACTATGCCATCTGTTGCAACAGGTAAATTGTGTCGTTCCTTGTCCCAATAGTTGATAAAGTCGTAAATTTCTTGCAAGCTCTTAGCTTTTTTCATACCCTTTGATATTTGAAAGCCATATTCAGCGATAAGTTGCAAATTTTCATAATGTCCATCACAAGGTAGTTTTTCACCTAGAAGATAATATAAATAGGCATCTAGCCCACGTCTTGCCACAATGCGTGGATTTTGCTGTTTTAGGGTTCCTGAAGCCGCATTACGGGGATTAGCAAACAATGGCTCACCATTTTTCTCGCGTTCTATATTCAAGCGATCAAACTCACTAAATGGCAATAACACTTCACCACGAATTTCAAAAGAACTCGGTATACCATCTATCTTAGGTAGTACCAATGGTATTGTGCGAATAGTACGTACATTTTGTGTCACATCATCACCTTGAACTCCGTCACCACGCGTCACAGCTCTCACTAGTTGTCCTTCTTCATATATGAGCGAGATAGAAAGGCCATCGTATTTCATTTCACAACAAATCTCGAAGTCTTCACCCTGCAGACCATTTTTTACACGCTCGTAAAAATCACGCACATCTTGTTGATTGTAGGTATTAGCAAGTGACAGCATTGAGTAACGATGTTTCACCTGTTGAAATTCTTGATTCAGGTCGCTTCCCACTCGTTGTGTTGGCGAATTAGCATCATACATTTCAGGATGTCTCTCTTCTAGATTTTGCAGTTCGTGCATCAGCACATCAAACTCTTCATCCGTTATTATTGGAGCATTCAATACGTAATATCTTTGATTGTGCAAATGCAAATCACTACGTAATTTAAGTATCCGCTCTTTTTCGTCCATACCTTATTTTAATATAACATTATAACTTAATCAAAAGACAAATTCTTTTAGAATGGCATCCCCACTGCAAAATGGAATGTAAAATCTCGTCCCATATCTGGATGAATCACAGGGAAATGTTCTTCCGAGGTATCATATACGGGGTTAATGGCTTTCATCGCTGCATCAAAACGCAAAATAAAGTAATCAAAGTTCAGCCTAAGACCCAGCCCATAACTTACGGCAATATCATCAAGAAATCTATCCATACGCAACTTTCCATTTGGTTGATCTTTATATTCGCGCAATGTCCATATATTGCCTGCATCTACGAAAAATGCACCGTTGAATTTCCAAAATAGATATGTACGCAATTCCGCATTTAAATCAAGTTTTACATCACCAGTTTGGTTAATGAAGTTTATCTTTCCGTCATCGCTGTGATATTTTCCCGGGCCAAGACCGCGTACAGACCATCCGCGCACCGAGTTGGCACCACCTGCGAAATAACGTTTTTCAAAAGGCAACATCGAAGCGTTGCCGTATGGGTAGGCTAAGCCCAATCCTCCATGTATCACAAGTGTCATATTTTGATTCAAATACATGCTGTGAACATAATCAAAATCGCCTTTTACATACTGTGCAAAGGCAATGCCAAACATTTTATACTGTCCATCCGAGTTTTTACTTGCATTAGTAATATTAGCAACAGCACTCAACAGATTGCCTGCAGTTTCCAAATTTGCTCTGTAGGCATTTTTTCCATCACTATATGAGAATCCGAAACCTAAATTCATTATAAACAGATCTTCATAGTTATACTTGAGGATTGCGTTACGAGTGGTCTCATCTTCAAGATATTCTTTACGGAAAGTCTCGCTTATCCATGGCATAGACACGAAATCCAGATTGAGAATATCAAACTTATAAGACACTCTGTTGCCCGACAAGTGTTGCTGACCTTTCCAGCGATATCGCCACCCTCCAGAAAGCACGCGCCTATGAAACTCCGGACGATTCTGCAAGTCATATGTTAGATCAAGCTCGGATGTCGGTGCATTATAGTTGCGAAACAAAGACTGTTTGAATAATGGTACTACTAGTCTTGGGAAAATCAATTTTGCATCTATGCTATATTCCAAGAAGTCGTGCCCATCATATCCCTTGAGTGTTCTTATTCGTTCGTATGCAAATCTGCCGTCTAGATTCAACACTTCTCCTCCATGAAAAAGATTACGATTCTCATATCCTAAGGTAACAGCTGCACCGAAGTCTCCGGCGGTATTTGTGCCCTCTGGCTGAAAGCGCACAGTATGTCTGTTGGTTGGTTGCAAATTGATGTTGCATATCAAATCTGCATCGCCGTTACCGACAGAGTCCATTTCCGTAAAAGTTATATTAGTGTATTTAATAGCTTGCAGTCTAGCAAAATTATTATATGTTGAATGTAAATCTGTTTCACGGAAGAAATTTCTTTCTTGCAGAAGAGTATTTTCACGGAGTACCGATTCTCTGAGTGGTGGACGGGTTCGCGCATCTGTGACATAGTTTATTTTCCCTATGCGATATACAGGATGCATTGTTGGTTCGGATGTGCTACTCTGCTGATAAAGTGATATTTCCATTGTCATATCCACAAGGCGTGATCCTCTCAATGTATCGGCAGTATAAGTGATAAATTCTTTATTAAAACGATAATACCCACGATTCCTCAGCAATGAAGTAATACGTTTTCTCTCTGCGTCTAGAATATCAATATCAAAGCGTGTGCCTGTCGATATTAGAGTGTGCGATGTCGTATCTTCTTGCAATATCGAAGCTATATCGGGATCTATTATATCGTACGTGATATTATTAATAAAATATGCCTCACTAGGATGCAAAAGATAATTTACAGAGATTCGCTTTGCTGAATATGAGTTCAATTTTACCTCGGTTTCAGCGTGAAGATAGCCCATATTCCGCATTGCCATCGTAAGATCTTCTTTTGTCAATGCCACGAGTCGTTCATCGTACAATACGGGTGCTTCACCGAGATGTTGCAGAATACGATTTGTCCATTTAGCAGAATCTGTTCCCGCCAAAGAATATGTAGCAAGAGGCAATTTGAAAAGTGAGAAGAACTTAGAATTTGGGAGCACTCTGACATAGTCTCTTACCATGGATGGGGATATTTCACTGTTGTCGCTTTCAATTTTTACTTTGTCCAACAGATATTCACCTTCGGGTACGAATTTCACGGTATTACATGACACTAGAAGAAATGTCGTCACAATAAAGATGAAAACAATATTTTCAGTTTTATATATTTTTTTCATCTACGTCTAAATTCTGAAAGTGTTATTGCCGTGGCTATTGCTACATTCAGGCTTTCTGCTCCTTGTCGATATGATGGAATGAGAAGAGGCTTTGTAATCAACTCACCCACTTGTTGGCTGATGCCGTTACCTTCGTTACCCATAATGATAAGTCCGCCTTTTGCCAGTTGCTCTCTATATATGTCATTTCCATTGAGTAGCGTTCCATAAATAGGAATATCCATTGGCAAGGCTTTTATGTATTCTAACAACTGACAAACTTCTATTCTCACTCTTGCTATACTTCCCATTGTGGCTTGCACCACTTTTGGATTCCAGCAATCGGCGGTATCCTGCGAACAGAGTATTGTATCAATGCCAAACCAGTCCGCAAGACGTATTATTGTGCCTACGTTTCCTGGGTCTCGCACTCCGTCTAGAGCCAATACTAGATGTTCTTTTGTTGGGTATGTAAGTCTCTTTTTTAAGAAATCAGCTATACGAAATACAGCCAACACTCCCTGTGGATGTTGCAGAAAAGAGACTTTTTGCACATCTTTCTCATCATCAAAAAACATTACGGGATTAGCATATCTTGTAAGTTCTTCAATAATCTTTGGCCCTTCTGCCACAAAGAGTCCTTCTTGGCGTCGGTATTTTGCCAATGCCAAAGAGTGAATGAGTTTTATTTGTGCTTTGCTTATCACAATTTGCGAAGGTACATAAATTAATGCACAATGCAAAATTCACTATTAATAATAAAGCATAATCCATAGTTCTCATACTAGTCATACTAGTCCAATACATAGTAAAATATTTACTATGCTTAGTTGCAAGCTGAGGAGACATGGAGTACTTAATGCACAAATTATAAAGTTTTTTTTCACTTACACTTTTTTTATGTACCTTCGCAATCAATAATCAGGTATATATAATGGAACAGACACTTATAGCCAAGACATTTATGGGTCTTGAACATATCTTGGCGCAAGAACTGACACAACTTGGAGCAAAAAATGTTACCGAAGGTCGTCGTATGGTAACTTTTTCGGGTGACAAAGAGATGATGTATCGTGCAAATTTTTCTCTTCGTACTGCCATACGCATTTTAAAACCCATTAAGACATTCCATGCTGAATCTGCCGACGATGTCTATAATGAGGTGAAAAATTTTGATTGGAAACCATATTTTTTTGAAGAAGACTGTGATGGGAATACTTTGAAATCGTTTGCCGTTGATGCTGTTGTTTATAGTGATGAATTCAGGCATTCCAAGTATGTTTCCTATAAGGTAAAAGATGCTATTTGCGATCTTTTCCGTGAGGATCTTGGCAAGCGTCCCAATGTGAGCATTGACAATCCAGACATTCTCATTCACATCCATATTGCCGGCACCGATGCCACTCTTTGTTTGGACTCTAGTGGTGAAAGCCTTCACAAGCGTGGATACCGTCAAACGCAAGTTGATGCTCCTTTGAATGAGGTGCTTGCCGCGGGGATGATTATGCTCACAGGCTGGCATGGTGAAACCGATTTCATTGATCCTATGTGCGGAAGTGGCACTTTGCTCATTGAGGCTGCTCTCATTGCGAAGAATATGGCGCCAGGGCTGTTCCGGAAAGAATATGCATTTGAGAAATGGCCTGACTTTGATGCAGATCTCTTCCAAAGCATATATAACGATGATACACAAGAAAGGGATTTTTCTCATCATATCTATGGCTATGATATTGACGGCATCGCTGTTCAAAAATCACTTACTAACATCAAGTTGGCAGGTCTTAGTGATGATATCAGTGTTGCCCAACAAGATTTCAAAAATTTCACGCAGCCTAGCGAAAGAAGCCTTCTCGTCACTAATCCTCCTTATGGCGAGCGTATCTCCACACCAAACTTGCTTGAAACATATCGCATGATTGGTGAGCGGTTGAAGCATCAGTTCATTGGTAGCGAAGCATGGATACTCTCCTATCGTGAGGAATGTTTCGGACAGATTGGTTTAAAGCCATCGGTGAAGATTCCTCTTTATAATGGCAGTCTTGAGTGTATGTTCAACAAATATCAAATTTTCGATGGCAAGTTAAAGCAATTCCGTGGTGATGGTGGTTCAATAAAGACTGATCGTGAACGGTATGAGATGGCACATCGCAAATTTCGTTCAAAACAGAATCACAATGAATCGGACGATGAAGGTTTTGTTGATGACAAAGATATTTTCAGTTCTCGTCCAAAACAATCACACAATCGTTGGAAGCAGCGACAACAAATGAAAAAACAATTAAGCGAATATGTGGATAAGGATTAATCTTGCAATAATGTTATTTTTTTCATTGTCTATGACGATGACTGCCCAAAAGAAATTTACACTTGAAGACCTCAATTTCGGTGGTACAAATTACAAGAATATGCGTCCTGCCAATTTGAAGTTGTATTGGGAAGGCGACGAGATAAAAAATGGTGAGAAAGAGCGCAAAGCATTTCGTCTAGTGTTAAAGGAGCACAATCTCTATGCCGATGGTGTTCAAATTACGTTTGACGGAAGCCGTAATATTGTTTATGGTGAGGCTGTTCATCGCAACGAGTTTGGTATTGAAGACGGTATTTTCCCTTCGTCAGATAATAATCGCGTAGCATTTTATCGTATGGATCAGAGCATGGTCGCTGACTATCCGCATACGAATATGAAGCTTCGTATTGCTCAAGTTGAACCCGACAAATACCCTATGGCCGGTGAGACTTCACATAAAGTCACTGTAGGTATCTATGACTTCTCCACGAAGCAGATTACATATCTTTCTCTTGGCGATGTTACGGATCGTTATTTTACAAATATCAGTTGGTCGCCCGACTCAAAGATGCTCTATCTCATTGAATTAAACCGCGATCAAACCGACCAGTCTCTTGATGTTTATGATGCCACAAGTGGGAAGAAGTTGCGCACGCTCTATCGTGAGCATGACGATAAATATACCGAGCCTTTACATCCTGTGATGTTTTTGCCGTGGGATAGCGAAAAATTCCTATTGCAAAGTCAACGAGACGGGTACAATCATTTTTATCTTTTTGATATTACGGGCAGAGAGTTACGTTCTCTTGGTAATGCGGATTATATCATGACGGATGTATATGGCTTTTGCACGCAAAGCAAGAGTGTCTTGGTGCAAGCGGTAAAAAGCGACGAAAAGTCTTATTCTCTGTATAGAATCGACATAAAAACGGGCAAGTGGACTTGTCTTGATGATGGGCATGGCTATCATGAAGGACATTTGAGTGCGTCAGGGAAATACATACTCGACTATTGGTCAGCTCCTGATGTTCCGCGCCATATTGATATAGTGAATACTATTAGTGGCAAACGCGAGCACAAGTTTTCCGCAGCCGATCCATGGGATGGTTATACTCAGCCATTGTTCCGTTCTGGTAGCATAAAAGCCGCAGACGGAAAGACTGATTTGTTTTGGCGTATGGTGCTTCCACCTGATTTTGATGAGAGCAGAAAATATCCTACAGTAGTATATGTGTATGGTGGTCCACATGCTCGTAATGTCACTGACTCTTGGCACTATGGCTATCGTGGTTGGGAGCCATATATGGCGCAGAAGGGAGTTATCGTCTTCATTCTTGACAATCGTGGTAGTGCCGACCGTGGAAAAGATTTTGAACAAGTGACATTCCGCCATTTGGGGCAAGAGGAGATGAAAGATCAGATGTGTGGTGTGAACTATCTCAAGTCGTTGCCTTATGTTGATGCCGACCGTCTTGGTGTACATGGCTGGAGTTTTGGTGGTTTTATGACTTTATCATTGCTATGCACTTATCCCGACATCTTTAAGGTTGGCGTTGCAGGTGGACCTGTCATTGATTGGAAATATTATGAGGTCATGTATGGCGAACGTTATATGGATACTCCTCAAAGCAATTCCGAAGGTTATAAACAGACTTCGCTTCTTGGCGGTAAGGTTATGTCGCTAAAGGCGAAGACACTTCTCATCATTGGTGCTAATGACAGGACAGTTGTCCCGCAACATTCTTATCTATTCCTTAGAGAGGCTATTGATGCCAACAAGGATATTGACTTTTTCGCTTATCCTGAAGAGGAGCATAATATGAGGGGGCATAGATCTGTTCATTTACATGAAAAGATTACGAAGTATTTTATGGATTGTTTTGGTTTGCTATAGTGAACTTATACACTATTGTCCGTGACGCATGATGGCAAACTATATTCACACTATTTTTTAGACGTAATGAAGTGGTCGGTTTGTTGTCTATATATAATTTTATGTAATGCTTCAAATTCTATTAGATTTCGGTTATTGGGGGATGTTCGTTGCTGCATTTCTTGCAGGGAGTTTTATTCCTTACTCTTCCGAGGCTGTTATGGTAGCCCTACAGGCTGCTGGTTTAGATGCTTTGATGCTCGTTGTATATGGCAGTATTGGTAACATATTGGGGAGTATTTTCAATTATTATGTTGGTCGTTTTGCGGGTGCTCAGTGGGCGGTGCGATATCTTCATGTCAAACAGTCGAGTCTTGATAAGGCTCGGTGTTATGTCCGTGGGCATGGTGCTTGGGTAGGTTTTTTCGCATTTATCCCTATTTTGGGTAGTGCTATCAGCATTGCATTGGGCATGATGAAGGCTAATGTGTGGATATCGTTTTTAAGTTTTTCTATTGGTAAGATTATCCGTTATATCTTTCTAGTGTTGACTACAGCCATTTTTCTTTAATTTAAGACAGACGGAGATATTGTTTTTTATTATATAAAACAAAGAAGTCTTATCTCAATTTGTACAAGCGAAAATTAGTGTAAGGCGAAAGTGAATGAATTAATCGTAATAGTCAATAAGTCTTTCGCTCATGATGCCCACATCAACCCCACGAAGTAAAGCATCCTAACGCACAAGTTGAAACAAACAAACGCACGATATTTTGTTTTCTTAATAAGGTGTATTCATCGCGTGCGTTATAGGTGCCGAACACGATGGTTTGCGAGACCAATAAGAATGGTTTGCGAGAGCTGTAAGGATGGTTTGCAAAGCTCATAAGGATGGTTTGATTTTTTGATTATCTCATTTTAGTCTTTATAAAGGTCTATTTGGGGTGAAAATAGGATATTTCACGTCAAAATACACAAGCGAAAAACGGAACAATTTTAGTAAAAATTTATTTTATACGATAATGCCTCTGTCCCTGAAAACGTAAAACAAAAACTTTTTACACAAAATAAACACTCATTCTTATTTTTTTCTATATATTTGCATCTGAATAAATCACAATAAACAAACACCGAAATCTTAAAAAAATGGCAATAAAAATACTCAGCGTAGACGACGAGCAAGACCTTGAACTATTGCTTACACAATATTTCCGTCGAAAAATACGACACGGAGAATATGAATTCATCTTTGCACATAACGGACTTGAAGCCTTAGAAGTATTACTGAAACACCCCGACATAGACATCATACTCTCCGACATCAATATGCCAGAAATGGATGGGCTTACACTATTGAGCAAAATAAACGAAATGCGCAACCCTGCACAAAAATGCATCATGGTAAGCGCATATGGAGATATGGACAACATAAGGCATGCCATGAACAACGGAGCTTTTGACTTCGCCACAAAGCCCATCGACCTCGACGACTTGCAGCGGACGATAGATAAAGCCGTGGAACAAATTGAATACATACATAACACACAAGCCGAGCATAAAGAACTTCTCGCCATACACGACGACCTTACCATAGCACGCGAAATACAACAAGCTATACTCCCACACTCTTTCACACTCAATATACCAAATAATGACGCCATAGACATCTATGCCACAATGCTGGCCGCAAAAGATGTGGGAGGTGATTTCTATGACTTTTATACCATTGATGAAACACATATCGGATTCACAATAGCCGACGTCAGTGGCAAAGGTGTACCAGCCGCCATATATATGGCAGTAAGCCGCACAATGATAAAAGCCAACGGCAAAAGAGGTATATCGCCAGAAGAATGTATGCGCATTGTGAACAACCTGCTATGTGAAGAAGACATGTATTCGATGTTCGTAACAGCACTATACGGCATCTATGAGACTGACACAGGGAAAGTAGAGTATTGCAATGCAGGACACGACCGACCATACATATTCCATGCCAACGGAAACATAGAAGAGGTGAAAGCCGATATAAATCTCGCACTCGGTGTAATGAACAACATTACATATACAAAAAATACACTCATTTTACAGCCTGGCGATGCACTTATCACTTACACAGACGGAGTGCCAGAAGCCGAAGATATAGATCACAATCAGTTCGGTACAGAGCGTCTCGTAAAAACAATCTCCAAAATGAAAGGCGCAACAAGCAAACGCATCGTGGAAGAAATAAACAAACAAGTAAAAGATTTTGCGGGACAGGTTACACAATTTGATGATATCACACAACTGATAATCAAACGCAACAAATGAAAATAAACAACACACTTGTAATCTCGCTTTCAGCCATAATAACACTTATTCTCGTTGCTACCATCTTCTATCAACTAGGCAAAACAGATATGTCGAACAATGAAGATGAGTTGCGTCAAGAGGTAGAACGATTACGCTCTTCAGAAGAAGATGCAGCTGTAGTAAAGCGAGTAAGTCAGCAAATGGAGAATATCGCCTATCAGCAAAAGGATATCTCTGACAGACAACGTGAAAGAGCTGAAATACAATCACAACTTGCTGTACAAATGCGCAACAAAGCCGAACAAGAAAGGCAACTAGCACAACAAACAGAGAATCAAGCTAGAGCAAGCGCACATCAAGCAGAGATATCGGCAAAAGAAGCCGACATGCAACGTGCCAATGCCATCAGCATGCAACGCGATGCAGAAGAGCAACGCGATGCTGCAACACGTGCCAAGAGCAAATCCGACACACTGAGTTATCGCACACTAGGAAAAACACTAGGCGCATCATCACTTACAACATATGCCAACAAAAAATATGAATTAGCATCATTACTCGCCTACGCAGGATATTACTTTATTGACAAATATAAAGGGAATATCTATCAACCAGACGTCTTCGAAGCCCTCATACAATCATCAGGGACAAAGAAACAAAAGAAAATACAACAGGGAGGAGGAATAATTGCCTTTTGCAAAGCACCAGATGGCGATGTCTTGGCTATCTCCGACTATGGAGAAATAGAATATTGTGGTAAACAGAAAGTCGTATTCTACGATAAGCAATACAAATTCTGTGATGCACACATCGTAGGAAACGACATTTTTGCTCTTACCGTCAACGGGCAAATCTGCCAAATACCGCTGATTACCGGAACATTGAAAAAAGGACAAAACTGCATAGTATATAATGTACCTAATCGCAAATACTTTAAGATAATACCAGTTAATGAAAGTACACTCCTGCTTGCAGGCAAATCTGGGCTTTGCTGGTTTCAGATAAAAGCAAAACGAAGTACACCTATCTCTATAAACAAGTCTCTCTCGACAATCATGATGGTGAAAGACGGCTTTGGACTTTTCTTCACCGATGGATGCTATGGGGTCATGGACACGTCTGGACGCATTAAGTTAAAAAACGGCTCTACTGCACAAGTAGTTACTGCGACATACGAAGACAAACTCCACAAACGACTATATTTAGGTTGCGAAAATGGCGAAATACTCATGTATAACACTCAAAATGGTACCTACATGACAACACTTTATGGACATACTGGGAAAATTACATCAGTCTTATCACTTGGAGAAATGCTAGTCTCATCTTCATATGATAAAACAGTCGCAGTATGGAACTTAAATAAACTGCAACAAATATCAGGTAATGCTGAATTCAACGACTGGCTCATACCAGCAAGCATCTCATACCAAGGATGGCCACTTCGGCTCTGCCAAGCAGACAATAGCGATGTCTATATAGGAACAAGCAGAGGTAACATACAACGCATAAACATCTCTGCTCCACAGATGGCAAACACAATAAAACAACGAATGAAACGCAACTTGACAAAAGACGAATGGAATCAATATGTAAATAGTTCCGTTCCATATGTAAAGTTTATTAAGGAAAAACTTTAAATTGTAGTTAACAATGAAACCATAGGCTTTTTTAACTTAGCTTCTTTCCCTAGCAATAAAAAAACAAGATTTCATTGTGCTTGGCTTGCGCAAGTGTTGACAATTAATAAATATTTGATATTTTATTTATGAAAAGAAGAATTTTTACAATTCTGTTATGCGCCGCACTCATCTGCCCCGTAGCAATAGCAAACACAGGAAAACCTTTCTTCCACAACATAACCGCACTTGAATACAAAGGGCATAACCGCAACTTTGCCGTAGAATGCGACAATATGGGCAATGTCTTTGTTGCAAACTTTGAAGGACTACTCGTATATGACGGATACAACTGGGAAATGTATCATACACCCGCAATATCACGCATAACAAGTCTTTACAAAGCAAAAGATGGACGAATATGGTTTGGCGGTAGCAATGTAATTGGCGTCACAGAGAACACAAAAGATAGTCTCAAAATAAAATTTATTGCTAGCGATCAAGATAGAAAAGTACAATTTGGCGAAGTGTCAGCAATATATGAAAAAGGTAAATATATCTATTTTACCGCAATGGGATACACCTATAAACTTGTCGGTACAAAATTTATTAGATTAGGAAAGGCAGCCGAGACAACACATTTACGCCGTCAACTCATCATCAAAGAACAAGGAGTAACCGTCAACATTATAGAAAACAAAGGATTGAACTTCAGCAAGAGCAACCTCACACAGCAATACACACTTACTACTGATGACGGACTTTGCAGCAATAACATAAACGGCATCGCCTATAACGGAAAAGGAAATATTTGGGGTGTAACGGACAATGGTATATTTATGGTCTGTCTCTCCCCCGTCTATTCTCACTACACAGAAAGTGATGGACTCATTGGGCAAGTGACAAGTATACAAAAATATGGAAAACACATCATTGCCGGTACTCTGCAAGGATTATTCTTGCTAAAGGATGACAACCTCTTCCACCAAATTGGTGGATTAACGCAAGCCTGCTGGCAACTCAGCAACATAAATGGAAATATCATAGCAGCTACCGCCGATGGTATTTATTCTTACAATGGCACGCTAAATCGCCTCACATCGCGTCATGCACTAAGCACCATTAAAGAGCGTAATGGCGACTTGCTCATCGGTGAGCTTGATGGTATTTATCGGCACAATGGTAAAGGTGTGGACACAAAAATAGCCGATGCTCCAGATATAGTAAAGTTTACGAATGCCGCTAACGGAGGTATTTGGGGGATTTCACTCAATCGAAAGACATACTATATGGCCCCACACACAGATACATTCGTAGAAAAACACAACGACAATATATCACTCCTATTCAACTATACCGACTCACAAGAACATCACTGGCACTCAGGACACAACGGACTCGGACTATTTTCCGAACAAAACACAGAAATCGCTCGACAATGGTGCAAACCACTTTCACAATACCAAATTCAAACTATGTATAGCGATGAAAAAACAGCATGGATAGGAGGTGTCTTTGGTATTATTTGTCTTGATCTTAACGGAATGAAAACAATAAAACCATATCGACAAAAAACTTTCATCCGTTACTCGCGCTACTCAAACGATATGATAGAATTCGTTCCTGCTAGCGATAAAAAAGATCCTATAGGCAAAACCCTTTATAGCTATCGCCTACACGAAGACGGAAAATGGTCAAAATGGGCAGATGACAACGATTTCCAATTCACAAACCTAACATCTGGTGATTATGAGTTTACAGCACGATCAATAGATGCCTACGGCAACATAGCAGAATCATCCACCATAGAGTTTGAGGTTCCAACACCAATTTATTCCAAGTGGTATGCATGGATGCTCTACTTCGCTATTCTTGCCATAATTGTCTTTGCGATTATGCGTTGGCGGCTAAAACGCTCTCTAAAAGAGAAAATTCGACTAGAGGCACTTGTAAAAGAGCGTACACAAGAACTAGAAGAAGCCAACAAGCAAATTGTACGACAAGAAAAAGAACTTACTGTTGGGAAACTTACAAAAGGACTCATTGATCGTATATTAAATCCTATGAACTATATCAACAACTTCGCAAATCTCTCTATCGGGCTCATCAAAGATCTCAAGGAAAATATTGATGAGGATAAAGAAAAGATGACTCCAGATATATACGACGACACTCTCGATATTGTTGAAATGATGACTACTAATCTTGACAAAATCCAACAACATGGTTTGTCAACAACACGCATTCTCAAAGCAATGGAAGAATTATTGAAAGAACGATCAGGTAACATACGACAAAACGACATCATACCAATCTGCCAACAAAGTCTTGATCTATTCCAAAAATATTGTGAGAACGACATAAAAGCATGGAACATCTCTGTCAAATTTCAAAAGTCGGAAAATAGCATCATAGCAAATGTCATCGCCGAACAATTGAACAAAGTGCTCATATACATACTCGCCAACAGCATCTTTGCAGTCAAAAAGCGAGCTGACAAACTAAAAGCACAATCCAACACTGAAGACTATGTACCAATCATATGCGTTAATGTTGAGAAAGATGAAAATAATATGCCACAAATTTCTATCTACGACAATGGCATCGGCATCGAAGACAATATCAAAGATAAGATTTTCGACCCATTCTTTACAACAAAGCCTACAGCAGAAGCATCTGGTATAGGCCTTTATCTCACTCACCAAGTCATTCAAGATATGAATGGCAGTATCAGTATGAAGTCTGAAAAAGACAAGTTCACTAAATTTATCATAACCTTACAAGCAGGGAATGACAAATAATAATTGATAGCAGATTATGAAACAGAAAGAAGCGTTGGAACAACAGATTGCCCAGTTGCAACAACAACTGAAAGAAATGCAAGAGAAATTTCTCAAGCAGGAAAAAATGGCATCACTTGGCCTTCTTACAGCGGGCATTGCCCATGAAGTACAGAATCCACTGAATTTCGTGATAAACTTCAGTAAGTTATCTCAAGGAATGATAAAAGAACTATCTGAAATTGTTGAAGAATGCACTAATAAACTTAATAAAGACGATGCCGATGACATACAAGAAATAGCCAATAGTCTGCATAGTAATTTGGACAAAATACAAGAACACGGGAATCGTGCCATCAGCATCATTCAGGGAATACTACTGCAAAGCCGTGGCAAAGAGGGAACATTTCTCCCTACAAATATTCCGACTCTTGTACATGAATATGTCTGGCTCAGTTATCATGCGATGCGCGCCAACGACAAAAGTTTCAACATTACCATACACGAAGAATACCAAGAAAATATGCCATTACTAATGGTCATTCCGCAAGACCTTAGCCGTGTTGTATTAAACATAATGAACAATGCATGCCATACCGTTCATGAGCGCGCCAACAAAAATGACGAAAAATATACACCCACCGTTCAAATCAAAGTTGAATATCATGACAATAACCTATACATCATTATTGCAGATAATGGCATGGGCATGAACAACGAAACAAAAAAACGCCTCTTCGAAAACTTCTTCACAACAAAACCTGCCGGTCAAGGTACAGGTCTCGGTATGGGTATTGTACGCAATATCATTGAAAGAGAACACAAAGGACAAATACTATTTGAAACAACCCTTGGTGAAGGCACAACATTTACTTTCATTATCCCTACAAAAGCGATTAGTTAAACAAGTCATTTTAGAAAAATGAAAAAAATCTTCTTACTTATCTTCATATCTTCACTTGCCATAACGACAAAGGCTCAAAGTACAACTGACATCGACCAAATATACGAACATGCTCAACAAGCATACGAATTAGGACGCTTTGAAGAGGTTGATTCATTATTGCTACCAAATATAAAAAATATGCAAGGGGACTATCTCGTACGATCTTATCGTCTATTGGCTCTAAGTTGCCTTTATCAAAATCGTGATGAGGATGCTCAGGAGTTTGCATCGAAACTTTTGGCTACAGACCCTTTCTATACAGCATACGATGATACTCCACGCTTTAGCGATATGCTTGAACAACTAAAACACACACGTACCACGGTAAGTACAGCATCAAAAATGAAAGAAACACTAGAAGAGGTGCCTGTCCCTGTCACACTCATCACTGAGGAGATGATTCGCGTTTCTAATGCGCAAAGTATTGAAGACTTACTCATGCTCTACGTTCCGGGATTTTCAAAGATTTCAAGTACAGAAAAAAATATCGCAATGCGTGGTATATATGGTATGGCTCAAGAAACGATGCTTGTAATGGTTGATGGACATCGCATAAACTCTATAACAACAAATGCCGCTGCATTGGATTTTCGTCATAGTCTTGACAAAATTAAACAAATAGAAGTATTGCGTGGACCTGCCTCATCTCTGTATGGCAATGTAGCATTAACGGCAGTAATAAATATCATTACGAAATCTGGCGACGACATCAATGGCGGACAAATTTCACTACATGCAGGCTCACACAAAACATATAGCGCAGATCTATTATACGGAAAAGGAAATCTGCAGACAGACATTGTAGCTTGGGGACACATCTATTATGCAGATGGTGAAAAACACAATCTTAATGGAACCATTCATTATCTCAATGGATACAAGGATAAACCGGCATTCGAACTTGGCACAAAAATACGTTGGGAAGACCTACAAATAGAAGCAATTGGTCAATATTGCAAAACGGTACCATATCACCCTTTTATATGCCTCACAGATATTTATTCTTATGACAAGTATCATCATCAATATGGTGAACGACCTGGGTATTCACACCGCAATATCCGAATTGACGCGGACTATAGTCACACATGGAACAAATTCTCACTCTCTGCTTCGGCTTATGCCAATTCAGAAAAAATAAATATCTACAATATTCTCGGTGATACTGTTGATTATACAATTGCCAGCATACTTGCTCAGGCCATTGGTATTACAAATGTAAAGACACGCGGTGTATGGCAAGATGCAACTTGGGATGATTATAGTTTCGGAGCAACAATTTCTGGTACACAGGTCTATGAGTTGCATAATGGCATGAATGGAATATTAATGTTCGGGATACAATACGAAAATTTCATTTTCTCCAATGCTGAAATTAAAATCGGCGCAGATTTTTCGAATGTCAACAACACATTGAACAATATTTTTATTGAACAACCTGAACACACAATCTCCTCTTTCCTACAATTAAAACATTCCTTCACCTCTAGCCTTATCTTTAGTGGTGGTCTTCGTAATGACCATAAAATACGCCAAGACAATCGTCGCTTGAACACATGGTCGCCACGATTGTCACTAGTTTGGCTTGCAAACGACGTCTTTAGTATGAAAGCGGGATATGCCTATGCTTTCGTCGATGCGCCTCTCTTCTTTAGAGCTTCTACCATTAGTTTACTGAGCAGTGGAGGGAATCTTGATCCAGAGACAATGCAATCTTATCAAGTTAGCGGTGCTTTCAACTGGGAAAAAATAGGATTAAAATATGACTTAAATTTCTTCTTTAATCGCGTTAAGGGTATGATTGGTTATAACATAACTAGCGAGAACACTTTCTATAATGCAGGAAACATAAATATGGGTGGCATTGAAAGCGTATTGCAATATAGCAATGGGAAAACTTTTGCGAATCTTAATCTCACTTATCAATATCCATTCCGCATTGAGGATTTCTCTTCTACCAAACATACTTTGAGCAATGTACCAAAGATGATAATGAATCTAACAGCATCACATGCGGTCTTTGAAAATTCTCTCATTGGACAATTCCAAATTCGTGCCAACACTCATTTTCAATCTGCCGTAGAATGTCTTGAAAATGATCTCGTAAAAAGAATGTTGGATCCGACAAAGTTATATACAACACATCAAAATGCCTATGCCCTTTTCAATGCAGGCATTGGATGGACATCCACATTCGGTTTATCAGCTAGTCTCGATTTGAACAATATCTTTGATACCTATTACGAAATCGGAGGACAAACGCGCAATGCAATACCTGGCATGGGGCGTATAGTAATGTGCAATCTCAGCTACAAATTCTAATGGCAATTAACATAAAAACATCTAACTTCATTTAATCGACAACTTATAGCCATCTTCAGAAATTATTTATACATGATAACAGGTGAATAATAAATAGATAATCAGCAACAGCTGCGTTGCGAGCAACAACTTTTGAACGATTCTGCCTCAATTGTACTATGAGTAATACCTTCAACGGCTAGCATCTCTTTGATCTTTACAATAACATCTTCTGCATACGCCATATCCTCGACAACAATATGGGCTGTAAGAGCAGTTTCGATAGTACTGATGGGCCAAATGTGCACATGATGCACATTGACAACACCACTTATGCGTTCAATATGATTACTTATAGCATCGCTATTTATGCCTGCGGGGACAGCATCAACAGACAATCGTAAACTCTCTGTCAAAAGATTCCATGTAGAAAAAAGTATAATAATTGCTATAATAAGACCTATTATGGGATCAATAACATACCATCCCGTCTGACTAATAATAAATCCAGAAACTACTACGCCTACGGAAACAAGGGTATCTGCCAACATATGCAAATAAGCACCACGAGTACTTAAGTCATGCCCATGTGAGCGAGAAAGAGCAATGGCCGTACCACCATTGATGATGATACCAATAAAAGCAGTCAATATTACTATTTCGCTATTTACTATTGTTGGATGAAAAAACTTTTCAATGCTTTCAAAAGCAATTATTCCAACAGCAATAGCTAAGATAATAGCATTAAGCAACGAAATGAGTACCGAGCTCTTTCGATAACCATAAGTATAATTTTTCCTACCATGAGACATCGTAAGACGCAATGCTATCATTGACAAAAGCAATGCAAATACATCACCAAGATTATGCCCTGCATCAGAGATTAACCCCATAGAGTCTGCTAAGATACCAGTAGTTGCTTCTATGATAACGAAAAACAAATTCAACGCAAAACATACAATATAAATCGTACTGAGTTTTTCTACTGCGATAGAATGATGATGCCCCATAAAAATGTTATTTTGGGCAAAGATAGCAAAATGTGACAATAAAAGACTAATTTTGCAACTATGAATTATAACCCCAAAGAATTATTATATTATACTCTAGGCGACAATGTTGAAGCTTTCTCAACAATGAGAGAGGCAGAATTGCCCTATAGTGTTCTACAACCTCATCAAGTGCATGAAGACACTATAAGGGTTGTCAAAAAGTATGGCTTGATTCGCGATGATCTGCAAGGCGTAGATGCTCTTGTAACAAACCTAAAAAACCAACCTATTGCCGTGCGTACTGCTGATTGTGTACCTATACTCATATATGACCCTACCCATCAAGCGGTGGCAGCTATACATAGTGGATGGCGAGGTACGGTGAAACACATTTCGCAAAAGACAATCAGCGTAATGAAGGCCCAATTTCAAACTGTAGCCGAAGATTTATATGCTGTAATAGGACCATGCATAGGCCCCGACAGTTTTCAAGTTGGACAAGAAGTTGTAGATGAATTTTCCCACTCCAACTTTCCAATGGCAGAAATCTTATTAAATCGTGGGAAGCGTATAGAAGGAACCATGCAAGGAGGATTACACATAGACCTATGGCGAGCAAATGCTTGGCTATTGGAGCAAATGGGTGTGAAATCAACAAACATAAACATCGTTGGTATTGACACTTATAAACACAATGATCTATTCTTTTCTGCTCGACATGAAGGTCGCCACTGCGGAAGAATCATCAATGCTATAACGATACACTAATAACCAAAGAATAGGTCTGAAGAAACCACCCAAGACCTATTCTTTATAATATAAGAAGATCATCCTGACTTATTCTTTGATTTCTTTAACATCATTTCTAATTATACGATTGACAATCATCAGCAATGCCCCATCACCACAAACATTAACGGCAGTGCCCAAACTGTCAAGCGCGATATTAAGTGTTACAGTTATAGCGATCATCTCCTCGTTAAAACCAAGCATAGCCTGAATCATGCCAATAGCTGCCATAATGACACCTCCGGGAATACCAGGTGCAGCAAGCACTGTGATAGAGAAAATAAGAATAAAGCCTATCATTTGTGCCATAGAATAAGGTGTATTATACATCAGCATCGTTGCTATGATGATAGCAATAGTACGGACACTAGCCCCACTGAGATGTATATTTGCGCACATAGGAATAACAAAATTAATAACATTTTTTCTTGCTCCCGTCTTTTCAGCACAAGCAAGCGTAACTGGAAGCGTCGCCGCTGATGAACTCGATGCAAAAGCTGTCATAAAAGCAGGAAGCATACTTCGGAACAATTTGAACGGATTACGTTTACTAACCCACCCTGCTATTAAATATTGTATCAGCAATACAATAATCAATAGAATAATCATTATACCAATTATCTTCAAATATACTTGTGTCACAATCTTCATCTCTCCATCAAAAGTCATTTTCATAAAAATGCCAAGTATGAAAATAGGAAGTAATGGTATAATAACCTTCTCTATAACCAACATTACAACATTGCGAAGTTCCTTCACACCTCCTTGCAAAAAAGGAGAATCAAATTTTAATGCAGTTAGACCTATCATAAAACTCAGCAACAATGCCGACATCGTATCCATCATTGGCGGAAAATCAAAAGTAAAATATGGTGCAAGTGCTTCTTTCGGCATAACTCCAACCATAGACCCATTGACTCTTGTATGTATCGTTACTAATTGAGGGAAAATTGTATCTCCCACTAAATATGAAAATAATCCGGACAATACTGTTGAAGTATATGCCAAAGCTAAAGTCCAGACAAGCATTTTCCCTGCTCCTTTTCCTGTTTCCGTAATTGCAGAAGTAACAAGTGCCAAGATAAGCAAAGGAACGATAAATGATAGAATAGAAGAGAAAATACCATTGAAGGTAATAAATATTCGCACAAACCATAGTGGCATATATAACCCCAATACGATACCAAGTGCTATCATCAAAATTACAGACCATATTAGATTGCCTGCAAAAAATTTAAAAATTTTAAATAAAAAGTCCTTCATAGCAATCATTCTTAAGACTACAAATATAATTAAAATATTTGACTAGCATACTTCATATTATTAGTTTCTAGGAAATCATATAAAAAGGCTCGCCAAGCAAGCCTTTTTATATTCTTAGAATTTGGAAGTATATTACAAAAATGCAACTGTGAGTCCTGCCATGACAATGCTTACCATTGACATCAATTTTATCAAAATGTTCAGCGATGGGCCTGATGTATCTTTGAACGGGTCACCAACAGTATCACCAACAATAGTAGCCTTGTGACATTCCGAACCTTTTCCACCAAAATTACCCTCTTCAACCATCTTCTTTGCATTATCCCAAGCACCACCTGCATTGGCCATAAAGACAGCAAGTGTAAATCCCGCAGCCAAGCCACCAACAAGCAAACCAAGAACACCTGCTACACCAAGCACAACACCAACAACAATTGGAATGATAATAGCTAACATTGAAGGAAGAATCATCTCATGTTGCGCCGAACGAGTTGAAATTTCTACACAACGTCCATAATCTGGAGTCGCCTTGCCCTCAAGAATACCCACAATCTCACGGAATTGGCGACGCACTTCTGCCACCATAGCTTCTGCAGCACGACCTACTGCACCCATCGTAATACCACTGAATAAGAATGCAGCCATAGCGCCAATAAAAACACCTACTATCACTTTCGGATTCATTAGGTTAATCTGGAAATAATCCATAAACGAAGGTATGTCTTGAATTTGAGCTACTATATCACTTTTATGTATGCGTACAATAGCTTCTTTTATTTCCTCAATATAAGATGCCAACAATGCAAGAGCCGTAAGGGCCGCTGAGCCAATAGCGAAACCTTTACCTGTGGCTGCAGTAGTATTGCCTAATGCGTCAAGAGCATCCGTACGCTGACGAACCTCTTCGCCGAGTTCACTCATTTCAGCATTTCCACCTGCATTATCAGCAATAGGTCCATAAGCATCTGTTGCAAGGGTGATACCGAGCGTGGAGAGCATACCGACGGCAGCGATTCCTATACCATATAGACCTATGGATAAATTGCTTGCCGTCATCTCAAGATTAAAACCATTTGCACATAGATAACTGAGCATAATAGCAATGGATATAGTAACCACAGGAATCATTGTTGAAATCATACCTGTACCTATACCTTTTATTATTACAGTAGCCGCACCAGTCTGTGATGCAGCTGAGATATGTTGTGTCGGTTTATAAGAATGTGATGTATAGTATTCTGTTGCTTGACCAATAATAACACCTGCTGCAAGGCCAGAAAGAACAGAAAATCCAATACCTACCCAATTTTCAATCTTCAAAAAATAAAGGATAGCAAACGATGCAATAGCAATTAAAGCCGCAGAAGTATTTGTACCCAAACTCAAAGAGTGTAAAAGATTTTTCATCGTAGCACCTTCTTTTGTACGAACTAGGAAAATACCTATAAGCGAAAGAAATATACCAACTGCCGCAATAAGCATAGGAGCAATTACAGCTTTCAATTGTAATTCACTTGAAAAGGCAAATGCTGTTGCACCAAGAGCTGCTGTGGAAAGAATACTACCACAATAACTTTCGTATAGGTCTGCTCCCATACCCGCAACATCACCGACATTATCACCGACATTGTCAGCGATAGTAGCAGGATTACGAGGATCATCTTCTGGGATATCAGCTTCTACCTTACCAACTATGTCAGCACCGACATCGGCTGCTTTCGTATAGATACCACCTCCAACACGTGCGAACAATGCTTGAGTAGATGCACCCATACCAAATGTAAGCATCGTAGTGGTAATAGTCGCAAGTGAATTAACACCTGCCGCTTGCAATACAATAAACCATAAAGCAATATCAAGTAGACCCAAACCTACTACAACAAGACCCATAACAGCACCACTACGAAAAGCTATCCGAAGTCCTGCATCAAGGCTCTTGCGGGCTGCATTTGCGGTACGAGCAGATGCATAAGTAGCGGTCTTCATTCCGAAGAAACCCGCTAGACCAGAAAAGAAACCGCCTGTAAGAAATGCAAATGGCACCCAAGGGTTCTGTAATTGGAAACCATAAGCCATCACAGCAAAAATAACAGCCAATACAACAAACACTATAATAACAACTTTGTATTGTTGCTTTAGATAAGCCATCGCACCTTTACGGACATATTCTGCAATTTCAATCATGCGAGGAGTACCCTCATCTGCTTTTCTCATTTGACGGAAAAACACCCATGCCATTGTCAATGCAACAATAGAAGCAATAGGCACTAGCCAAAATACTTGAGGAATATTCATAATGTACAATTTTTTATTTTTATTACAATTCTAAAATAAAAAGTCCCGAACAAATTTTACGAGTGTTCAGGACTTTATGTTTAATTATCAACCTAGGAATCCCAACAATACACCAGCTGCGACTGCAGAACCTATTACTCCGGCTACATTTGGCCCCATAGCATGCATCAAGAGATAATTGTGACGATCATATTCTAGGCCTAAATTTTGAGAGATACGTGCAGCCATAGGAACAGCACTCACACCTGCATTCCCAATGAGAGGATTCATCTTATTTCCTTCCTTTAGGAACAAATTCATAAACTTAACGAAAAGCACACCGCTTGATGTAGCGATTATGAATGCCATTGCACCTAAGAAAAATATCTTGATTGTATTAAGCGTCAAAAACTCGCTAGCTTGTGTTGAACAACCAACAGTAAGGCCTAGCAACATTACAACAATATTATTAAGTGCATTTCCTGCTGTAAATGACAAACGATCAGTCTTAGTGCTTTCTTTAAGTAAATTGCCGAAGAACAACATCCCCAACAATGGAAGACCAGAAGGCACAATAAATGTCGTCAAGAGCAAACCAACAATAGGGAAAAGTATTTTCTCTGTTTTTGATACTTGACGTGGCTTAGGCATACGAATAAGACGCTCTTTCTTTGTTGTGAAAAGACGCATCAATGGCGGCTGAATCACAGGAACCAATGCCATATAAGAATATGCACACACAGCAATTGCCCCCATAAGGTTTGGAGAAAGTTTTGACGAGAGGAAAATAGCCGTAGGTCCATCTGCACCACCAATGATGGCGATACCTGCTGCTTGATTCGGCTCAAACCCCAATGCTAATGCTACCATATAGGCACCGAAAATACCAAATTGTGCAGCCGCACCTACAAGCACTAATTTAGGATTGCTCAATAGTGCCGAAAAGTCTGTCATGGCACCAATACCCAAAAACACCAATGGCGGATACCACCCTTGCTTTACACCTTGATAGAAGATATTCAATACGGAATTGTCTTCATAAAGGCCTATCTCAAGACCTGCATCAGCACGGAAAGGGATATTACCAAGAATAATACCCAATCCAATAGGTATAAGCAATAGTGGCTCAAAATCTTTCTTTATGGCAAGCCACAAGAAGAATGCACCAACTAATATCATAATGTAGTTGCCCACTTCACCATTAGCAAATCCAGTATAAGTGAGAAACTCATTAAAATTATTTACTAGAAAATCAAGTGTTCCGTTCATAAATGCAAAATGCTATTTCACGAAAGGTTATCCAATAGTTACTAGAACAGCACCTTCCATGATGGCGTCACCTTTGTTTACACATACAGAAGTAATAGTACCATCACATTCTGCTTCAATATTGTTCTGCATCTTCATTGCCTCCAAAACAACAACAGTATCACCTGTTTTCACAGTTTGGCCAACTGAAACCTCAACACTCGTAATTGTACCTGGAAGCGGAGCAAGAATTTTCTTTCCGGCTCCAGTTGTGGCAGGCGCAGCTGTTGGAGCAGTAGAAATTGGAGCAACATCTACTTTTGGAGTCTGAGTAGCAACAACGACTTTTTCAGGAGCACTTACTGTAGGGCGAATACGCTCTGTAAGCTCAACCTCGAATTTCACATCATTGACTGTGACCTTAGCTACATTACCATCAATCTCATCAATGTTTACTGAATATTCAACACCTTCTACTTTGTATTTATAAGTTTTCATAATTATATTTTTATTTTTTTGTTTTATATATTATTAAATTTTGGTGTGTTCCAAGTCGTATTCTTCTTCTTGATTGTGATAATACCACTTTCAAGATCATGGACATCTTGTGCATACTCACTTAGGGCCATAGCTATAACTGCCATATAAGTTTCTTTTGAAATACCCCTCTTTTGATAACCATCTTTTGCCATATTAATTGCTTTTTTAGATACATTTTGAATTTTATCTATTGTTTCATTTCTCTCAGACTTTTGTTTTCTTTCAACAAGTGCCATATTTACCTTACCAAATGCCTTCATGAAGATATATAAAAGTATCAAAGCCAAAAACACTATTGACATAGCGATTATTGCCATAAGTACCCCTGACCTATCATTAGCCTTAATGGTTTCTATTTTTGATGTTTCCTGACCGATATTGTTCTTCAAATTTGGCGTTACTTTTTCCGGAGATAGTATTTTCCACCTAACATCACCATCCGACACTCTTGCATAACTATAATTTGCTTGCAGTACAGGAATCGTAACAGAGTCAATAAGGGTTTTCCCATTACCATCATAAAGGGCAATCCATACAGACTTACCCGCTGAAACATTTACGTCAAGATGGCGAGAACCTCTTTCAGGCTTTGATTTTAAATAAAAAAGTAAGTGTTGGCGTCCACCCATAACAGACCCAGCAAACCCATTGGGGATTTGGCTCATTAATTTCATTCTCTCTGGCACACCCATTGTTTTGTCGAGAACTTTTTTATTCGTGGTAATAAACATACCACGAATATCATAAGTCGTGAACGAATTGTTTACCAACTCTATCCACGGCAATTTCCGTCCGTACTCATCAAGGTAATTGTCAATATTATTCGTCATCACCTCATTAATTTTAATATTGTTGGCTCCTTGTCCAAACATTATTGAGGGAAAAGCGAATAAAATGGCAATAATTAATCCGGCTTTTTTCATTTGTTTATTATTACTTGTATCCTTTATTATTTGTTATTATTACATATTCAATCTTCAAATGCAAATTTGGCACAAAGTTAATAAAAATAAGTTATAAAGGAGCAGGATTTCCATTTTTCTTTTACAAGTTTTTAAATATATGATTTGGGTAAATTACGTTTTTGGCTTACCTTTGCACGCAAAATAAGTGGTTTAAACCATTTTTACGATAGAAATAGTAAAATTAAATAAAAGTATCATGTTTGAAAATCTATCCGAAAGACTTGATCGCTCGTTTAAAATATTAAAAGGTGAAGGAAAAATCACCGAGATTAATGTCGCCGAAACGCTAAAAGATGTTCGTCGCGCCCTACTTGATGCCGATGTTAATTATAAGGTTGCAAAATCTTTTACAGATACCGTTAAGACAAAGGCTCTTGGCATGAATGTTCTCACAGCCATAAAGCCCGGACAACTTATGGTTAAACTCGTACACGATGAGTTGGCTCTATTGATGGGAGGTAATACGAGCGAATTGAATTTTGACAACCGCCCAACTATCATCCTTATGGCAGGTCTTAATGGTGCAGGTAAAACAACTTTCTCAGGGAAATTAGCGTTAATGCTAAAACAACAAAAGCATCGAAGACCATTACTTGTCGCATGTGATACATTCCGTCCGGCCGCAATGGAACAATTGCGCGTACTCTCCGAGCAAATAGAAATTCCTCTTTATATGGAAGCCGGGGCGACAGACCCTATTTCTGTAGCTCAAAATGCCATCCGTGAGGCTAAAGCTAAAAGTTATGACACTGTGATTGTTGATACAGCCGGTCGCCAATCAATTGACGAGGAGCTGATGCAACAAATCAAGCATCTAAAAGATACCATTACCCCTGACAACACATTGCTAGTAGTCGATGCCATGACAGGACAAGATGCTGTGAACACAGCAAAAGAATTTAATGATCGTCTAGAAATAGATGGTGTCATTTTAACAAAGCTTGATGGTGACACGCGTGGTGGTGCAGCCATCTCGATTCGTACAGTCGTTGATAAGCCGATAATGTTTATTGGTACTGGCGAGAAAATGGAAGCCATTGATTTATTCCATCCCGATCGTATGGCTGATCGTATTCTCGGCATGGGTGATGTTGTTTCGTTTGTTGAACGCGCGCAACAACAATATGATGAAGAAGAAGCTCGTCGCTTATCAAGAAAGATAGCTAAAAACAAGTTTGATTTTAATGATTTCCGCAAACAAATTGACCAAATCAAAAAGATGGGAAACATAAAGGATTTGGCAGGAATGATTCCGGGACTTGGTAAGGCTATAAAAGATGTTGATATTGACAATTCCACCTTTGATGGGATTATTGCGATAATTGATAGCATGACACCATTCGAACGAGAAAATCCGGACTCATTAGATATGGGGCGAAAAATGAGAATTGCCAAAGGTTCTGGCCGTAAAATTGATGAAGTCAATAGATTGATCAAGCAATTTGACCAAATGCGCAAGATGATGAAAATGATGTCTGGAGCAAAAGGCAAACTCTTGATGAATGCCACAATGGCGAAAATGGGATTATGATTACAAAACAATATAAATAAGGTGTAAATACGTTTACGTTTAATCCATCATACACTATTTTATTTAAAAAAAATTTGGTAATATTAAAAATATGTTATTACTTTGCAACGAATTATGAGAGTTATATTTTAAGTTTAGTTTTATAAAACGTAAAAAGAAATGAAAAAATTAATTTTGATCGCTGCTTTAGCAGTAGTTGCACTTAATGCGAATGCAGCAAGTGCTTACAAATCAAGCAATGCATTGGATAACACTTACATCTCTCTTCAGGGTGGTGTGTATGAGCCATTTGCAGGGCAAAACATGTTGAAAGACGCTCGTCCAGTGATTCGCCTTTCTGTAAACAAGTTCTTTAACACAGTAGTTGGTGCTAGTGTATGGGCTCAGACTTACATTAACAACAACAATTACAACAACACCACTCTTTATCCTTTCTATGATTATTCTGAGTTTAATGGATGCGGTAACAAGACTTTGTTTGATGGCCTTAATGTAGGTATCAGTGGTTTGATCAACTTGAATAACCTTTTCGCAGGTTACGCAGGTGCTCCTCGCCCATTTGAGATTATTGCAGAAGCTGGTGTTGGTTATTTCCATCAGTTTGGTGCTACACATTTTTTGGGTGAAGAAACAACAAATTGGAGAGATGTTGCTCACTCAACAGCTAATTTCGCTCTTAACTTCAATTTCAATCTCAACAAAAAGTTCCAAATTAATCTTCGTCCAGAAGTTCAGTTCCTTGAGAATGTATCACATTGGAGTCGCAACAATGCTCAACTTCAGTTGACTGCAGGTGTTGCTTACAACCTTGGTGGTGTATTCACTCCTGTTGTTCCACGTGATCAGGCAGAAATTGATGCTCTAAACGGTAAGATCAACAATCTCCGTGGCGAACTCGATGCTAAGGATCGTATGATTGCAGGTTTGAACAAGACTATTGCTGACCTCAAGGCAGAGCTTGCAAAGAAGCCAGTTGTTGCTGCTCCTGCAGCTCCTGTTAAGATAGCCCTTCAGCCATCTGTAATCTTCCGTCAAGGCAAATCAGTTATTGATGCTAATGAATATGCAGAAATCGAAATGGTTGCTAAGTACATGAAGAACCATCCTGATACAAATATTCTCATCGAAGGTTATGCTTCACCAGAAGGTCCTGCAGATTTGAACCAGAAGCTTTCTGAAAAGCGTGCTGAAGTTGTAAAGAACACTCTCGTTAATAAGTATGGTGTTGCTGCTGATCGCCTTGAAGCTAAGGGTATGGGTATCACAGACAAACTCTTTGACGAATACGACTTCAATCGTGTAGCAATGTTCATTGTTAAGTAATTAGAATTGCTATATATTTTAACACAAAATCCCCACTGCTTTTTTGTAGTGGGGATTTTTTTTGTACCTTTGTCAATGATAAAGTGAAATTAACTAAAAAGATTAGACTTGATATGAAAAGAAAGTTATTTATCATCATTTGCATCGCATGTTGTTCCATAGCAATAGAAGCGCAAACCGCACGCGATGAAATTAAGGCTAACATTAATCGTGCAGGTAGTAATCATATGGCTTATCCTGGACCACAAAAAAAACTATCTCCTGCACCTAAAGGAAAGACTGCTTTTTATATCAGCCATTATGGTCGTCATGGTTCACGTTATTTGTGTGGCAAAAACGAATATATTGCCCCTATGGCTATCTTCCAAAAGGCAGATAGTGCAGATGCCTTGACAGAGTTAGGAAAAGATGTAAAACGTCGCCTTGAAATCCTAAACGAAGAGGCTAAAGACCGCTATGGCGAGTTAACATTACTAGGTGCTCAACAACATCGCCAGATTGCAGAGCGTATGTACAATCGTTTCCCCGAAGTTTTTGCCGACTCTGCCAATATTGATGCAAAGAGTACTATTGTCATCCGTTGCATCCTTTCTATGGAGAACGCACTGCAACAACTTATTGCAATGAATCCGAAATTGAAAATCAACCACGATGCGAGTGCTCACGATATGTATTATATGAATTATAATGATCGTCTTCTTAGTGGTCACCAATGGACAAAGGCTACCATGGAAGAAATCAACAAGTTCCGTAAGAAAAAAGTAAATCCGGCTCGTTTGATGAGTGCATTGTTTAAAGATATGGATTATGTGGAGAATAACATAAATGTTCAATCTTTGATGTCGTCATTGTTCAGTATTGCTACTATTGTACAGAACTGCGAGAGCCGTCATCAGCTTACGCTTATGGATATTTTTACATTTGATGAAATCTATGGTCTTTGGGAAGTTCAAAATGCTAATTGGTATATGGGCTTCTCGCATGGAAAATTCAATGGTGGAAATACTCCATACATCCAGCGCAATCTCTTGCGTAGAATAATTTTTGAAGCCGACAGTTGCTTACAACTTGACAAGCCTGGCGCAACCCTCCGCTATGGGCACGAAACCATGGTATTGCCACTAACTTGTTTGATGGAGCTTAATGACGCACATGCAGTTATTGATAATCTTGATGAATTGTCTTCACGATGGATAAACTATCACATCTACCCGATGGCAACAAACATACAGCTCATCTTCTATCGCGCTAATCCTACAGACAAAGATGTATTGGTAAAAGTGCTTTTATGCGAAGATGAGGCTACTCTACCCATCAAGACGGATTGTGCACCTTATTACCACTGGAAAGATGTTCGCGAATATTACTTGAACAAACTTGACAATTTTGATAAAAATATAAAACCAACAATTAAGCATAACAATGAAAAAAATTCTTTTTGGGATTCTAGCAGTTTGTCTAAGCGTAAGTAACGTTCAGGCAGCAAAAAAGGCTAAAAAGGAAACTAATCCTAATAAGCCTGTTTTCACTATTGTAAAGGAAAATCCGATCAGTAGCATTAAGGACCAAAATCGTAGTGGTACTTGTTGGGATTATTCTACTCTCTCATTCTTCGAGAGCGAAATCTTGAAAAAGACAGGTAAAGAATACGATCTTTGCGAGTCATTCGTTGCAAACCACACTTATATGGATCGTGCCATTCAAGTGGTTCGTTATCATGGCGATTGTCAATTCTCACAAGGGGGTAGTGCATATGATCCTTTATATTGCTTGCAGAACTACGGCATTTGCCCAGAAGATGCTATGCCTTTCCCGGGTAGCCTTTATGGTGATAGTTTGCATAATTTCAATGAGTTCTTCTCTCTTCTTGAACCATATGTAGGGGCAGTAGCAAAGAGTAGTGCAAAAAAGATTTCCAATCAATGGAAAGCAGGATTGCAAGGTATCCTTGATGCATATCTCGGCAAATGTCCTGAAAAGTTTACATTTGAAGGCAAAGAATATACTCCAAAAACATTTGCGGCATCTCTTGGTCTTGATTGGAATGACTATGTAACCATAACTTCCTACACTCATCACCCTTTCTGGACTCGTTTTGCTGTTGAGGTACAAGACAATTGGCGTTTTCCTCTATCATACAATGTCCCTATGGAAGATATGATGCGCATCATTGACAATGCCATTGAAAATGGTTATACAGTAGCTTGGGGCGGTGATGTTTCTGAAGACGGCTTCACTCGTCAAGGTTTAGCTTATGCTATAGATTCAAAGGCGACTTCTTCTTTAACAGGTAGTGATATGGCTAAGTGGCTCAAGTTGACAAAGACCGCAAAGACTTCAAAACTTGATTCTCTTGGTTGCAAGGTACCTGAAATTGTTCCTACACAAAAGATGCGCCAAGAGCGTTTCGATAATTGGGAACTTACCGACGATCATGGTATGCTTATTTTCGGAATTGCTAAAGACCAATATGGCAAAGAGTATTATATGGTAAAAAATTCATGGGGTAAGACTGGCGATTATAAGGGGATTTGGTATATGACTAAGAATTTCATTTGTGCAAACACTATGGACTATATGGTCAACAAAAATGCCATACCTGATGATATACGCAAAAAGATGGGGCTCTAAACATCCCTTTCATATAATAAGCAAAAGCAGTTTCTAATATATTGGAACTGCTTTTTATTTTCATATCGCCTTTGCTTTTAATGAAATTTTGAATGATTATGATTTTTTCTTTTACTCTATCTTCCTTATTAATTTCTTATCGTGTATAAATTTTATTACTATTGGATTTCTATTTTATATTTGAGAGGAAAGCACCGATAAAACGTTGATATCTTGAAGTCTTTATATCGTATTTCATTTTACATAGCTTCACCCTTTCATCGTATGCGTTCTACGGACTCAACAAGACGTTTAGAACACGCAAACGCATACGTTTGCATAGGCAATCGCAAGCGTTTGCGTGAACCGATGTGAGCGTTTACGAATAGATTACTGTTTACTAGACTTACTATCCAACAACAAGAAACAAAAAATGGGCTGAATGAATCTCAACCCATTTCAAAGTATTAAAAACTTATTCAAATTTACCATACATTAACACGATTTTCAGGAGCAATGTACATCTTATCACCAGGCTTTATATTGAAAGCATCATACCAAGCATCAATCTGTGGCAGAGCACCATTGACACGCCATTCTCCTAAAGAATGAGGGTCTTGCGTGGTGAGTTGACGCATATTTTCTTCAGTAATATTTTGAGCCCACACACCTGCATAAGCCAAGAAGAAACGCTGTTCGGCCGTAAAACCATCCTTGACAGGAAGTGGATTATCTTTTGTGGCATTCTTGAATGCAAGATAAGCTATCTTCAAGCCACCGTGATCGGCAATATTTTCACCCTGAGTCAGCTGACCATTAGCCATTAGACCTGGCAACACTTCAATACCATTAAAGAAATCAACCATACGCTGGGTCTTTTCCTTGAATTTATCTCTATCACTTTCTGCCCACCAATTATTGAAATTACCATCTTTATCAAACTGAGAACCCTGATCGTCAAAACCATGAGTCATTTCATGACCAATAACAACGCCTATAGCACCATAGTTGAACGCATCGTCAGCACTCATATCAAAGAATGGATATTGTAGAATACCTGCAGGGAAACAAATTTCATTGGTCGTAGGATTATAATAAGCATTGACTGTTTGAGGAGTCATATACCATTCATCACGGTCAACAGGCTTCTTGTACTTCTCTTCAACCTCTTTCTTTACAGCCCAACGATTGATAACCTTCCCAAGTTCATAACGAGTAAGAGCTGGATCTATTTCAAGTTTACTATAATCCTTAAACTTGTCAGGATATCCTATTTTCACATAAAACGTAGCTAGTTTCTCTTTCGCCAACTTTTTCGTCTCGTCACTCATCCAATCTTGTTTGTCAATGCGTTCACCAAGTGCAGTTTGCAAATTTTTAACCAACTGCAACATACGAGCCTTATTCTCTGCAGGGAAATATTTCTTTACATACATCTCTCCCACAGCTTCACCTAAAACATTACAAGCATTGACAGCTCGTTTCCATCGAGGTTGCATTTGTGTCGCACCTGACATTTGGCGACTGAAAAAGTCAAAAGTCTCTGCATATACCTTATCACCTAAAACACCCGAAGCACTATGAAGCACTTGCCATTGCATATAATCTTTCAACTGACGGAGCTCTGCTGTTTTAAGAATTTCAATATCATTCTTAATAGCCTCAGGCTGACCAACGTCAACAAAATCAAGATCTGTAATAAAACTTGCTGCGAAATACTCGTCCCAAGGGAAGCCTGCAAAGTCACGCTTTAAATCAGCATAAGACATCTTATGATAATTTGTTGCCGGATCACGAAGCTCAGTACGAGTCTTATTCTTGCTAGCAATGATATTTTCTATCAACAATACTGACTCCATCTTTCTCGTTGCAACCTTTTCATTATCACCAACAAGACGGAACATATTAATAATATGCTGACGATATCCTGCACGAATCTTTTCTGTAGCTTCATCGTTTTTTGTGTAATAATCTTTATTGCCAAGCGTAAGACCACCTTGACTAAGACTAACAAGATTCTTCGTTGATTCCATCATATCCGCCCCAAGACCTGCACCAAAGATGAAACCCAAACCTTCTGCATCATTCTTAATGTATTGACTAATAAGAGCTTCGCGAGATTTTATCTTTTCAATGACTTTCAAGTCAGCTAGAATAGGTTTTACTCCGTCATTATTCTGACGAACAGAGTCCATAACCATATTATAAATATCGCCTATCTTTTGAGCAACAGTTCCTTTGGTTTGTGGTTTAGACGCCAACTCTATAATAAGCGTCTTTATTTGCTCGCGGTTGTTCTC
>JAZLJQ010000022.1:0-13683 GCA_045617965.1 Prevotella sp. | reverse complement strand
TTCTTCCCGAAAAAAACAACTATCAATATCGTAAAAGTTGCTGATAATCAGCTTACTTTGTTTTAAATAAATTCGTCGTACTCACGTTAATATAGATAATGTATATACATACACCACCGCAGCTGGGAATGCTATAAGAGACGAATCGAAACGATCGAGCATACCACCATGGCCGGGAAGAATATTGCCACTATCCTTAACACCAAGAGTACGCTTGAAAAGAGACTCCACAAGATCGCCCCATGTGCCAAAAACAACAACAACCAAACCCAAACCCAACCACTGAGGAACAGTAGTCAAAACACAATCCAAACCATCATACGACCGCACAAACAAACCAACTAAAACAGCAACAATCAACACACATACACAGCCTCCAACACTACCCTCCCAACTCTTCTTGGGAGAAATCCTAGCAAACAACCTGTGCTTGCCAAAAAGAGTGCCAATACAGTACGCACCAGTATCATTAACCCATAAAAATACAAAAATACACAACGGCAAAATGAACGAAAAATGAACACCATAGCCGACTGAAAAATAAGACACAACCGAAATCGCGGAAAAACCCAACGCTATCCACAACTGCGAAAGCGCAGTATATGCCCAAGTGGAAACAGGATGCTCATTACCAGCATACAACTCGATAATCAACAAATAAACCGGAGTGAGCAAATACGGAATAAATACCGCTCCCGACACCACAAAACCACCACAAAAAGCAGATATGGCAACAAACAAATACACACCGGCAATAGTAGAAATAAAACGATTCACACACACACCAGCATGCTCATTTACCAAACCCACATACTCCCAAATAGTAAGACCAGTGACAAGAGCAAACAAAACGGTCATAGCCAACGGACGCAAAAAAGAAGCAACAACAATCGCTACAAAAAGCACACCAGTAACGCCACGAACAATAACATCCTTCATCAGAACAACTCACCCTCCTTTCTCTCCTGCCGCTCCTTAACAACCGACTTCTCCTCTGCTACAGACTCGCCATCATCCGCTTTAGGCTCTTGAGCAACAACATCAACCTTATCGTCAACATCTGAATCGGGATTATACTGCTCAACAACTTCGCCCACCTCAACAGCATCCGTAACAGAAACACTATCATCAGCAGTCAAATCATCCTTACGCAAAATCTCCTCGGTGCGAGACTTGAACATTCGCTTGCCAAAAATATCCTCTACATCATCGGCAAAAATAACCTCACGGTCAATAAGCACCTGAGCCAAACGATTATGACCCTCGGCATGCTCTGTAAGCAACTTCTTGGCACGAGCATACTGCTCGGCAATCAACTGCTTCGCCTCCTTATCTATTAGCTCGGCAGTAGCCTCAGAATAAGGCTTCTGGAACTGATACTCCTGATTGTTATAATAACACAAATTTGGCAAACTGTCGCTCATACCAACATAAGCAACCATGGCATAAGCTTGCTTGGTGGCACGCTCAAGGTCGTTCATAGCACCAGTAGAAACATGACCAGTAAACAACTCCTCAGCTGCACGGCCACCCAACAAAGCACATATCTCGTCGAGCATCTGTTCCTTAGTAGTAATCTGACGCTCCTCAGGCAAATACCAAGCCGCACCCAAAGCATTACCACGCGGCACAATAGTAACCTTAATAAGAGGATCGGCATACTCCAAAAACCAAGACAAAGTGGCATGACCAGCCTCATGAAGAGCAATAGAACGCTTCTCGTCTTGAGTCATCACCTTAGTCTTCTTCTCCAAACCACCAATAATACGATCTACAGCTGAAAGAAAATCTTGCTTGCCTACCTCCTTCTTATTATGACGAGCCGCAATAAGAGCAGCCTCATTACACACATTTGCTATATCGGCACCAGAAAAACCCGGAGTCTGACGAGCAAGCAAATCAACATCAAGCGACTTGTCGAGCTTCAACGGACGAAGATGCACCTGAAAAACCTCCTTACGCTCGTTCAAATCAGGCAAATCAACATGTATCTGACGATCAAAACGACCTGCACGAAGAAGAGCCTTATCAAGCATATCGGCACGGTTGGTAGCAGCAAGAATAATGACACCAGAATTTGTGCCAAAACCATCCATCTCTGTAAGCAACTGATTCAAAGTATTCTCACGCTCATCATTACCACCCATAGACGGATTCTTACTACGAGCACGACCAACAGCATCAATCTCATCAATAAAAATAATACACGGAGACTTCTCCTTGGCCTGACGGAACAAATCACGTACACGACTAGCACCAACACCAACAAACATCTCCACAAAATCGGAACCACTCATCGAGAAAAATGGCACACCTGCCTCACCGGCAACAGCCTTCGCCAACAAAGTCTTACCCGTTCCCGGAGGACCTACCAGCAAAGCACCCTTTGGAATCTTGCCACCAAGATCAGTATATTTCTTCGGGTTCTTAAGAAAATCTACAATCTCCTGCACCTCCTGCTTGGCCTCTGCCTGACCAGCAACATCCTTGAAAGTAACCTCAATCTTATCCGTACCATTCTTGTCGTACATCTTGGCCTTACTCTTACCAACAGAGAAAACACCGCCGCCCATACCGCCACGGCCCATACCACGGAACAAGAAAATCCAAATAAGAAAGAAAAGAATTATAGGGAAAAAATTGATGAAAATACTCCATAAAGTACCACCATCCTCATTCTCATAAGTCAAGGCACCACCAAAACGACCCTTCTCAACCTCGGCATTTATAAACTCCTCAACCTTATCAATAGAGCCGTAGTTTACCTTGACATAAGGATTCTTGCCAAGCTGCTTGGAGTCTTGCTTAAACACACGACGCAAATACTCACCCTTGACAAACATGTGAATCTCCCTTTTGTCGTTGTTGATGAGTATCCGACTGGCATACCCCGAATCAACCATAGCCTTGAACTCCGAATAATCGGCTTCTCTATTCACTCCCGTATCAGTAGAGTCATTCGACCACCAAATGCCCAACAACACGGCTATCATAATGCCATAAATCCACATCGGATTAAACTTCGGCATCTTTGGATCCTGAGGCCCTTTACCGCCCCGATTCTGATTTTTATTGTTTCTTTCCATATTTGTTATCTAACTACGCCACACCTACGGCACTCTATTTATATATCGAACTTTTTTTCACACAGCAAACTCTCACCACACACCCCTCCAAAAAAGGAGCGGACATAATGGCCCTATCTTCATCAATCTAAATCAGGAATATACTTAATATCAGCATCTGCCCAAAGATGCTCAATATCGTAATAACGCCTTAACTCAGGCAAAAAAACATGCACTATCATATCAGAATAGTCCATAGCCACCCAATTACAATTCTCAAGACCAATAACATTTGTCGGCTTCTCACCCTCGGCAAGCATCATATCGCCAATTGATTCAGTTATAGCCTCAACCTGAGCAGGAGAACCTCCCTCACAGATAATAAACCAATCACATATCGCACCATCAATATTACGCATATCCAGAACTGCAATATCATGCCCCTTCTTCTCCTGAATACCCTTAATGACAATACTTACTAAATCTTTTCCCATGAATGATTTCACATATATTTTTGCAAAGATAATGAAAGTTTAATGTTTACACTCTTACAACTTTGTATTTTATGACTTTTTATGAAAAAAGTGTGATTTTTTATTTGCAGAATGAAAAAAAACATTACCTTTGCATCGCTATTGAGCACCATGGGGTATGGTGTAATGGTAACACTACAGATTCTGGTCCTGTCATTCCTGGTTCGAGCCCGGGTACCCCAACAAAGAAAAGACGCACAAAAAATGTTGCGTCTTTTTTTATTCACAAAAAAAGGCAGAACAGCACTCATACCGCCATCCTGCCCATCAACTTATGGGAAATACTTACAAGTGGTTCTATAATAAAGCCTTGAACTTCTCTTCAAAAACAGACTTAGAGGCAGCACCAACAAACTTATCTACCACCACACCATTCTTGATGAAAAGAACCGTCGGAATGTTACGGACACCAAACTCGGCAGACAAATCGTCATTCTCCTCAACATCACACTTACCAACAACTATCTTCCCATCATACTCCTCTGCCAACTGGCTCAGAACAGGACTCAAAGCACGACACGGACCACACCACGTCGCCCAAAAGTCAAGAACTAAAGGCATCGCACCATTCTTGTACTCCTCAAAATTTTCTTGCGTAATAACAACTTCCATAATTTTTTTAGCGTTTTTAAAAATTTATATATCAATTCTATTTTCTTGGCGTAAGCGTAATCAAAGGAATAAGCATCTCCTCCATCGAGACACCACCATGCTGAAATGTATCCTTGAAATAAGACACATAATAATTGTAATTGTTCGGATAAACAAAAAACCTGTTGCCAGTAGCAAAAACATAAGCCGAAGACAAATTCAACCGTGGCAAATGCGCCCTCTGAGGATCTTTAATCTCATAAACATCCTTCGAAGCGTAACTGAGATTCTTGCCCACCTTATAACGAATATTGGTATTCGTATTCCTGTCACCAACAATCTTTATCGCATCAGTAGCACGAACACACCCGTGGTCGGTAGTGATAATAACATGATAATCACTTTCGGAAAGACGCTTCAACAAATCATACAAAAATGAATGCTGAAACCAACTGCGAGTCAGACTGCGATAAGCACTCTCGGTATTGGCAAGCTCACGCACCGTCTTAGACTCGGTACGAGCATGAGAAAGCATATCAATAAAGTTTATAACAACTACGTTGAAATCGTTGTTTTTTAAATTATTATATTGCGACAACAACTTGTCGCCATAAGCAATCTCATTAACCTTGTGGTAAGAAAATGAATGATGACGACGATACCTGTCCAGCTGAGTCTGAATGAGCGGAGCCTCGTTGAGATTCTTACCTTCCACCTCATCTTCATCTACCCACAATTCAGGAAACATCTTAGAAATCTCATTCGGCATCAATCCACTGAAAATAGAATTTCGAGCATACTGAGTCGCCGTCGGCAAAATGCTACAATAAAGCTGTTCGTCTATATCAAAACTATCACCAATATCTTCCGACATAACACGCCATTGGTCATAGCGGAAATTATCAATCACTATCAAAAACACCTTCTTACCCGCATCAAGCGCCGGAAACACCTGCGTCTTGAAAATGTCTGGACTCATCAGCGGACGACCTTCTTGAGAAACACCCAAATCCATCCAATCCATATAATGACGACCTATGAACTTGGCAAATCCTTTGTCAGCCTCAGACTTCTGCATATGCAACATCTCGGTCATACTGGAATCGGTGCTAGAAAGCTCCAACTCCCAATACACCAAACGGCGATACACCTCAACCCAATCATCAAAAGACGTGCAATCCTGAATCTGAAACGAAATATCTTGAAAACTCTGCTGATAACTATTCTGAGTGACATTAGTAACAATCTCTTTCTGATGAATGTTCTTCTTCAACGACAAAAGAATCTGACTCGGATTGACAGGCTTAATCAAATAGTCGGCAATCTTCGAGCCAATGGCCTGATCCATAATGTTCTCCTCCTCAGACTTCGTACACATCACTACAGGAGTGGACGGAGTAATCTCCTTGATTTTCTGAAGAGTCTCCAAACCACTCAAACCTGGCATCATCTCATCAAGCATAATGAGATCAAATGTACGCATCTGACATAGCTCAATAGCATCCCTACCATTGGTAACAGTCACCACCTCATACCCCCTATTCTTGAGAAAAAGAATATGAGGACGCAACATCTCTATCTCATCATCAGCCCATAATACAGTATAAACTCTCATCAGTCTTCATCATCTTTACATCTTATTACATAATCTATTTGCTGCATTTTCAAAAAGTCTATAAAAGAACGATTTAATGCTATCTTATGCGATTTGCTCCTTATATCAAACGAATGCTCACGCTGCTCATCATAAATATTGAAATACAACGGAATCGTACCTTGATTCTTCTCCACCTCAGCTACAATATCACCAACAAGGTTCTCAGTAAACGATTTCGAAGACATCCTTAAAGTTAAACTCTCTACTCTTTTAGCCTCAACATCACTCAAAAGAGTTGTCGATTCAAGAATAAACGATTTCTCCTTGCTCCATTTGAACATCATGTCATACCTACCACGAACTAAAATAGTATAGCCCGGCGTGAAATCAAGCTTGTGATCCACCCAATTCTTACCAAACAACGCAAATGTACCGACACCATTATAATCCTCCATCACTATCCGTCCATACGGCCGACCATTCTTCGTCATCTTTTCTTCTACACTATTGACAATTCCCGCAAAGATAATCTTTGATTTGCCTTCTAATAATGCCCTATTATCCACCTCTGAACAATGAACATTACACATCTTCTCAAAAATAGCAACATATTTGTCAAGAGGATGAGCAGATAGATAAATACCTACCAACTCTTTTTCCTTATTCAACCTCTCAATATCACTCCAACCAGAAACATCTGGAACATGAGGAGTGGCTATATCAATCGCATCAAAACCACCAAAAAGAGAATTTTGCCCCTCCTGCTTCGCAATTTGATAACGATTGCCATATTGAATAAGCGCATCTATAAACAATTCATCACGGCGTTTATCACTCACACCAAAATATTGCTCACGCTTAATGCCAAAACAATCCATGGCACCACTATACACTAAAGCTTCTACACAACGACGATTACAAGTAGTCAAATTGACACGCTGCACGAAATCAAACACATCCTTATACACACCATTCTCCTGACGCTCCTTTATAATGGCATCAGCAGCACTAGAACCCATACCCTTAATGGCTGCAAGACCAAAACGTATCTGATTCTCCTTATTTACAGAAAAATTACGACGCGACTCATTTACATCAGGACCAAGAGTGTCTATACCCATAGATTTACACTCATCCATCATTTTACTTACCTCAGCAAGATCGGCCAATGAACGACTCATCACCGCAGCCATATATTGCGAAGGATAGTGAGCTTTCAAATATGCCGTCTGATAAGAAATCCACGAATAACACGCAGCATGAGACTTGTTGAAGGCATAAGAGGCAAAACTCTCCCAATCAGACCAAATTTTCTCAAGAGTATCAATAGAATGACCATTCTTCTGACCTCCCTCAAGAAACTTGACCTTCAACTGATCCATCTTATCCTTCAGCTTCTTGCCCATAGCCTTACGCAAAGTGTCACTTTCACCACGAGTGAAATTGGCAATCTTTCTTGAAAGCAACATCACTTGCTCCTGATATACAGTAATACCATAAGTACCCTCTAGATACTCCTGCATCTCAGGCAAATCATAAGAAATCTCCTTGCGCCCATGCTTCCTCTCAATAAAATCAGAAATATAACTCATCGGACCCGGGCGATACAAAGCATTCATTGCGATAAGATCTTCAAATTTTGTCGGCTGCAAAGCGCGTAAATGCTTACGCATACCGGGAGACTCAAATTGAAACGTACCAATAGTGCGGCCTTCACAAAACAACTTATACGTCAAATCATCATTAATGTTAATATGGTCAATATCCACATCAATATCTAGACTCTCTTTTATATTTTCTACAGCTTCTTTCAAAATAGACAAAGTCTTCAGACCAAGAAAGTCCATCTTTATCAATCCTGTATCCTCAATAACATGCCCATCATACTGCGTACAACGAATACGCTCCTTAGTCTCCTTATCTTCTGCCGTAGATACTGGCACCCAATTTACAATATCATCACCACAAATAATTACACCACAAGCATGCACACCCGTGCCCCTAACATTATTCTCAAGCATCGAAGCATACTTGATAGTATCACGCACAACCTCATCGGAAGACTCGGCAGCATCCTTTATCAGCGATATCTCCTCTATCATATTAGGCAAAGTTATCTTTACCTTCTTCTTAATCCTTTCACCCTTATCGTTGATAATTTCCTTTTCAAAATCCCCGTCAGGAATAGCCTTGCACCAAGCACTAACAACATCTAACGGAATGTTGTGCACCCGAGCAACATCTTTAAGAGCATTTTTTGCCCCCAATGTACCATAAGTGATTATATGCGCAACACGCTCTGCACCATATTTCTCTGTAACATACTGTAATACTGCCGAACGGCCATCGTCATCAAAATCAACATCAATATCAGGCAAAGATATACGATCGGGATTAAGGAAACGCTCAAACAGCAAATCATATTTCAACGGATCAAGCCTTGTAATGTCTAGACAATAACACACCACACTCCCGGCACCACTGCCACGACCAGGACCAACCCATACACCAAACTTTTCACGAGCCGCGCGTATGTAATCCTGAACAATAAGAAAATAGCCCGGGAAACCCATCGTCTTAATGGTATTAAGCTCAAAATCTATACGCTCACGAAGCTCATCAGAAAGAGTTTCACCATAGCGCTCTTTTGCACCTTCATAAGTCAAGAAACACAAGTAATCGTCTTCATTAGCAAATCCGTCCGGCAAAGGGAAATCCGGCAAAATAGGCTTATGGTCTATATCATACAATTCAATCTTGGAAAGAATCTCCATCGTATTTGTCAACGCCTCTGGCACATCACTAAACAATTCTTGCATCTCTGCACGGGTCTTAAACCACTCTTGCTTAGTATAAAGCAAACGCTTCGTGTCAGTATATTTTACACCCGAATTAATACAAAGCAGACGATCATGAGCCTCAGCATCTTCTTCATTCACAAAATGAGAATCATTTGTGCATATCACCTTAACACCATTACGCTTTGCAAGCTCTAATATCGCAGCATTTGCCTGTTGTTGTTTCGGGAAAACATCACGAGCAGCCCGGACAGAAGAATCTTTAACCTCATGCCGCATAATCTCAAGATAATAATCTTCACCAAAAACATTCTTATACCATTTTACGATTTCATCAGCTTTCTCAATATCATTATCACGCCAAACAGCACTTGCAACCTCCCCAGCTAGACATGCCGAACAACAAATAAGACCTTCGCGATATTTCATAAGATCCTTATGATCTGTACGCGGTTTGGTATACATTCCCTCTGTCCAAGCACTAGACACTAACTTGACCAAATTATGATAACCTACAGAGTTCTTCGCTAACAATATCAAATGATATCGCCGATCATCACCCTTCGACTTATCTTTGCTCTCCTTATCATTTTGCGCCACATATACTTCACACCCAAAAATAGGAACAAATGGCTCAAGACCATCGGCTTTTCGCGCAGCATTGACTATCTTGCTCAAATTGAAAAATTCTTTTATCGCAAACATATTGCCATGATCAGTAATAGCCATACCCTTTTGGCCATCAGCAATAGCTTTGTCCATCAGTTTTTTAACACTGGCAGCACCATCAAGTACGGAATAGTATGTGTGAACATGAAGATGTATAAAGTCAAGCATCCTAATAATAATTTGACTGCGAAGATAGAAAAAAGTTTTTATATCGACAACATCAAATACCAATAAAAATATATAAGATTTTGTTTTGAATTAACATAAAATATGTTACCTTTGTTCGCAAAATAGCCACTATGGGCAACAAATTAAAGAAAATCAAAAAAATCCGCATACATCGCGAAGGCACAAAAACACTTCTTATTGGCCTTTGCGTTTTCATAATTGTTGCTATCGCAATTTCATTACTTTTTGAATCTACGTGGCCATTGTTTGCGTTTATCGCCATTTTTGGTATTCTATATTGCGTTGCCTTGAATTTCTATCGTTGCCCTATCCGTTATTTCAAAGCGGAAGACACCACAAATCTAGTTGTCGCACCAGCCGATGGACATGTCGTAGTTATTGAGGAAGTAGAGGAAAATGAATATTTCCATGATCGTCGATTGATGATAAGCATTTTCATGAGTCTATGGAACGTTCATGCCAATTGGTTTCCGGTAGATGGAAAAGTAATCTCTGTAAAACACCAAAATGGCAAATGGCATAAAGCATGGCTGCCAAAGGCAAGCGAAGAGAATGAGCGCGCTGACACTCTTATTGAGACAACAAACGGAGAGCGTGTACTTTGTCGCCAAATAGCGGGAGCTATTGCAAGACGTATTGTTACATACGCAAAGCCTGATGAAGAATGTTATATTGATGAACATCTCGGGTTCATAAAGCTTGGCTCACGCGTTGATGTATTCCTGCCATTGGATACTGAGATTTGTGTAAAAATGAAACAAGCCACTATCGGCGACCACACCATTATTGCTAAAATGAAATGAAAAAACTCATCATACAAGAAATTCCAAATACAATAACTTGTTGCAACCTTATTTCGGGATGCATCGCAGTATCATTTGCTCTATCAGGGCATCTAAATACCGCATTTAATTTTATCCTACTTGGGGCTGTATTTGACTTTTGTGATGGACTAAGCGCGAGAGCACTTGGAGTGTCATCACCTATTGGAAAAGAGCTAGACTCTTTAGCAGATATCGTAACATTTGGCCTTGCTCCATCTTCAATAGTTTTTACAGTATTACAAGGAATGGCTTGGCCTTCATGGCTTTCATGGGGGAACAATATCCTTCCTTATTTAGCATTCGTGATGACAGCATTCTCTGCACTCAGATTGGCAAAATTCAACCTTGATGCACGTCAAACGACATCATTTATCGGACTTCCAACACCTGCCAATGCCATATTCTGGGCTTCACTATTGGCTGGATTTGAAGATTTTTTCTTAACATCAGGAACACTATCATTCTGCATCATTATATGCTTACTCATCCTTTGTTCTTATCTGCTAATATCAGAGATTCCCATGTTTGCACTAAAATTCAAGCACTGGAGTTTTGAAGGAAATGAAGTTAGATATTTGTTCCTCGGCTCATCCGTATTGCTGATTATACTTTTCCATTGGAATGCATTCGCAGCAATCATAGCTTGGTATGTGTTGCTTTCATTCCTAAACATACAAATAGGAAAAACAATGACAGAGGAATAAAAAACGCATAAATTATATGCAATTTTTACTCTTCATCTTCATCTTTATTCTCATAGTGCTTGTAGTTGGCGTTATGTTTATTATCAACACCTTCTTGAGGGCTTATAGATTCTTCCACTTTAATTCAAAAAAAAGCATGCCAAAGAAATCACAAAAAGAAGAGAAAAAGCAGAAAATTTTTAATAAAGAAGATGGAGATTATATTGATTTTGAAGAGTTATGACTACACCTATTGACATCGTAAAGCTTAACTCTACGAAATCTACAAACGACTATCTTCGCTCATGCAAGCTTAGCAAACAGGAGACTCAAGGGGGCTTTCTAGTGGTTGCGACCGAAGAACAAACTGCAGGACGTGGCTCAGGGGAAAACACTTGGGAATCTGCACCAGGGAAAAACATTACATTTAGTATTCGCTGTCACCCAACACACATATTACCATCACAACAATATATATTATCCATGGGTATAGCTATTGCAATACGTAGAACTATATCAAAATGCTTGCCGAATGAAAATGTAACAATCAAATGGCCTAATGACATCTATATAAATAATGAAAAAGTATGTGGCATTCTCATAGAATGCAAATTACATGGGAAAGTGATTTCCGAATGTATAATTGGAGTAGGATTAAACGTCAATCAACATCAATTCAGCCCAGAATTGCCTAATGCGACATCAATATCACTATATTCTCATAAAGAACATGATAGAGATTTCTTACTACAAAATATTCTAATAGAATTCTTAGAGCAATATAAAACGATAAAAGAAAAAAAATATGATCTAATTCGCCAAGAATACCACAATCATCTTTATAGAAGCAAAAATCTTTGGAAATTCGAAGATCTGAACAAACAATTTACTGCCTCTATTGTTGGAGTTGAAGATGATGGGCATCTTGTTTTAAAACATACAAACGGAGAAATAGTAAAATACGATTTTCACACTGTAAAATTTATTATATAAAACATATCATAATGAAGTACAAAAGAATATTACTAAAGCTTAGTGGCGAAAGCTTAATGGGCGAACAAAGCTATGGTATTGACATCAATCGACTAAATGATTATGCACATCAAATTAAAGAAACTTCCGACATGGGAGTGCAAATAGGAATAGTCATTGGAGGCGGTAACATCTTTCGGGGGTTAACCGGCGCAGGGAAAGGATTTGACCGCGTAAAGGGAGACCAAATGGGGATGTGCGCTACTGTTATTAATTCTTTGGCACTTTCAAGCGCATTAGGCGCTCTTGGAGTAAAAACAAAGATACTTACAGCAATTCGCATGGAACCTATCGGCGAATTTTACACAAAATGGAAGGCTATCGAAGCTATGGAGCAAGGTTATGTCTGTATTTTCTCAGCAGGAACAGGAAATCCTTATTTTACAACAGATACAGGGTCGTCACTTCGCGGTATTGAAATAGAAGCCGACATTATGTTAAAAGGTACGCGTGTAGATGGAGTCTATACTGCCGACCCAGAGAAAGACCCAACAGCAGAAAAATTTGATGAGATTACATTTGATGAAATATACACTCGCAATCTAAAAGTTATGGATCTCACAGCCACAACCATGTGCAAAGAAAACAACTTACCTATATATGTCTTTAATATGGATGTTTTTGGCAATTTAAAACGAGTTATGAACGGAGAGAATATTGGCACTCTTGTACACAACTAAAATAGAAGATATTCAATCCCTATCATAATAATAAAAACAAAATGAGTGTGATTAATCACACTCATTTTATAACAAATAGGTTTACAACCCAAATTAATATTCGTCCTCGTTGAACAAAAAATCTTCTTTTGTTGGGTAGTCTGGCCAAATATCTTCTATACTTTCGTAAGTATCACCTTCGTCTTCTATTTCTTGAAGATTTTCAATCACTTCAAGCGGCGCCCCAGAACGGCTCGCATAATCAATAAGTTCGTCCTTCGTTGCAGGCCAAGGTGCATCTTCCAACTTTGATGCTAATTCAAGTGTCCAATACATAAATTAAGCGTTTTAGTTTATTAAGGTCGCAAAATTAATAATTAATTTTTTATATACAAGTTTTTTGCCACGTAATTTCATCTCTTCCCGCTAAAAAATTAAGTTTCCTAGCAAGACAAAAGAAATAATCACTCAAACGATTGATATATATTAGTATCTCAGCATTAACATTTTCTTCTCTAGCAAGACTAACAATACGGCGTTCTGCCCTACGGCATATAGTACGACAAACATGAGCCATACATGCAGCCTCTGTACCTCTCGGCAATATAAAGGCATGCAATGGCCCTAACGTTGTTTGAATGTCATCAGTCTTCTTCTCTAGAATCTCTATTTCTTGACAAAAACTACCACCTTTACAGCCTGCCAATAAACTACCAATATCAAACAAAGTGTTCTGCACGCGCATTAATGTAACTACACCCTCATCTTTCGCACTTTCATCGTTGCAAATCTTTGCGATAAGCAGTCCTATTGAGGACGACAATTCATCAACCATTCCATATGCTTCTAATCGTATATGGTCTTTTCTTACACGCTCACCTGTAGCAAGTGAAGTCTCACCTTTGTCTCCTGTTTTAGTATATATTCTCATATTGAATATTTAAACCATTTATGAAATATGCCTATTATGTTTGACAAAGATACAAAATTTCAGCATTTCCTCCCAATCTAAACGTTACTTTTATTGTACACATTATACTTCG
>JAZLJQ010000021.1:0-32723 GCA_045617965.1 Prevotella sp. | reverse complement strand
ATCAATAAATTTTTATTATTGTTAATAATTACTACTTTATAAACAATAAATACAATAAATTATCAATATATGAATAAACTTCTTATATTATAGAAATCAATAAGTTAAATAAGTTATACACATTTATACAGCACTATCATTATCATCTTTATTTATTTTTAAACTTCTAAATAAAAAGATAAGAATATATATATAATATAAGTATAAAAATTTATATCAATATCATATATATTAAAATTATAAATATATTCGGCAATATAATATTTAATGCAAAAAAAAAATCCAGTGAAAATCACCGGATTTTTTTAACTGTAATTTATTAATTATTTAACTTCGTTTTCATTTTCTCCAACAAATGGATCAAATGTACCCATAGTGCCTGAATGATTATTATCTTCCCAACCGATAGTTTGACCTATAAGCTTATTATTACTCTGAGCACCCTTTGCTAAACCAAGCAAATAATACGTTGGAAAAAATTCAATGGTCAAAGGAAGATGATTTTGATCATAAGAATCACCCTTCTTAATCTTACGTTTAAGATACTTTATATACCAATTCTTTAATTCATTACACTGTTTATCAAGGTCAGCATCACGCAAGTCAATAGGAGCGCAACGTTTTTCACCTGATACAACAAGTGGATCAGATTCAAATGTCGTCCCACCTATAGCATAATCACCATTACCATCAGTACGGAATTCTATATTTTCACGGCGCTGTCCATTAAAAGGTTTAACTCCAAGCCAATTACAAGTGTTTCCACCCCAACCAGTCAAAGTCCAAGACTCAGGAGCACCTTCAACCTTTTTAGTACCACCATCAAACAACATCCAACGACGCATATCATCAAAGCGTTTTCCTTCATAAGCAAGCTCTATTTGACGCTCATAAAGAATAGCACTCATACATATATCTTGGCTCATTCCATCTGAAATACCACAATCGCCAGTGTATCCTACACGCTCACGAATCTGGCGAAGATAACTAATGGCTTCAGAACTATGACCAGCACCACAGGCTACTTCAGCAAGATTAAGGAGCACTTCAGCATAACGTAATTCTATAAAAGGAGCAGCAGAAAGCGCAAAGCCACCACCACTGGCAAGTACATTCCAAGAATAAAGAGGACTATTTACATCCCTGTCATCGCTACGCTTGCGTACGTACATACCCTTTACATTATTAAGAAGATTATCACCACCATAATAATTACTTGCTTCAGGATCGTCTAAATCAGCTTCACTTGTGTACCATACATAATTCCAAAGAGCATAATTGTTACCATCAGCAGGATTATTAGGATCCTTCTCTGAAGCATCACCATCATAAGCCCAACGAACACCAGGAAAAGCAAATGTACGATAGAAACGTGGATCACGATTCATAAATGGAAAATCTTCTTCATAATTAATATTAGAAGGATTTAACTTGGTGTATGTATTAAGAGTAGCAGGGCGCTTACCATCCTTCATAGGAAATAAATCTATCATCATAGCAGAAGGATTTTTCCCGCTTCCAGTAGTATTTGCAGGACGAATTCCACGCTCCCAACTGCTATTTTTTGAAGTAGTATTAGGAGCTGTTCCTTCTGGAGGAGAAATATTATTGAAGAGAGTTACAAAAACAGCTTCAGGATTCTTTCCCGACTGGCAAAACATAGCTGCAAAGTCAGAAGCATTTACATTATTAGCTGTCTTATAAAGTCCATAACCACATGACTGAATAATTGAAAGGTCAGCTGACATTTCCTCATAAGCTTCTTCCCACCTGCTTTGGTCGTTTGAACGATTGAAAATAGGAGAACACCACCAAAGAAGTACTCTACCCTTCAAAGCAAGAGCAGTACCTGCGGTAACACGACCCCACTTAGCACTTGGCCAACCACCTCCAAGAGTTAGAGGAGCAAGTTTTTCAGCAGCTCCGTTGAGATCTTCAACTATAAACTCAATACAACTCTTTATAGATGAACGAGGAGTATAATTACCCTCAACAGGCTCCATAACCTCTTTAACAATAGGCACACCGCCATACCATTTTACCAAATTAAAATAACACCACGCACGGAAAAATAGTGCTTGGCCAATAAATTCATCTTTTTCTTCTTGTGAAAGTGAACCGCCATTAACGCCCTTGATAAAGTCATTAATATTACGAATACGACCCCAAACAGATTCCTGAATATTGTTCAACTGATTTTGGAAATAATCAGGCACAATAGTTCCTGTTGCTGAAGAAAGTGGGTTTTGTGGATTAGTAAAGATACTGAATCCGGAATACTCCTCTGTTGACTTACCAGCCTCGTCAGAACTTCCTACTGAAGGATTTCTCCATGTAAGGTCGCTGTTGACATTTGGCAAACACCAAGAATAAAGGTCATTGAGACGCCCTTCGCATCCACTATAGTAATCATAAATTCCAGCATTTACATTATCATAGTTCTTTTTATCTTCCAAAAACTTGTCGGAACAAGATGCTAGAAAGCCTACTGCAATCAGTAAAGAACAAACTGAAATAATATTTATTTTTTTCATATTATAAATCTCCATACATTAGAATGAAACATTTACACCAACAGTGAATTTACGAAGTGTAGGATAACTTCCATAAGTCATCATTGGATCCATAAAATTCTCTGGATATGGATTGTATAAACTCAACAGATTCTGACCTGTTACATTTATACGACAACTCTGAATACCAATAGTATTTAGCCATTTCGTAGGAAGAGAATATGCGAGAGTGAGATTCTTCAAAGCAACTCTTGCAGCACTTATTCTCCAAAATGTAGATGGCTGAGAGTTAACAGAATAAGCTAAATTAGGATAATTTGCATCATGATTTTCTGCAACAACAACATTTCCGCTTCCATCCAAAATATCTTGATAAGAATACATATTATCAACATTCCAGAATGAAGGCATGTTTGTATCTACAATAGAGCCATTAGTATAAATGGCTGGTTTGAGCATCCAAGTTGGCATCGTAGTATATCCACCCCAGTTTGCAGAGAACTGACCAGAAAGTGAAAACCGCTTATATTCACAACCGAAGTTGATAGTAAATCCATAAGGATTTGAACGGTTGGAAATTCTCACTAAATCGTTTTCAGCATCAACAACTCCATCTGGACCTGCAGCTGTGCCATCTTCTTGCTGCAATCCGCGTACATCCTTATATATAAGCATACCCGGACGAACCTCATCCTTCGACATTCCCATATAAGAAGTAATGTTATACTTTTCAAAATATTCTTCAATATCTTGGAAACTACGGAACATACCAAGACATTGCAAACCCCATGTGCCTACATCTGAACGATGACCTGGACGAATCTGGCGATAGAGATAATCTGTTGCCCAGTCCATAACGAGCACTTCGTTGTCGGTATAGCCAGTATTGAGACCTACATGATACTTGAAATTTTCACCAATCTTGTCTTTCCAATTTACCGAGAACTCCCATCCCCAGTTATCCATCTCGCCAAGGTTGATAGCTGCCGATTGAGTACCTACAGTACCTGCAACATTCTGTGCAATGTTCATCAACATTTCACGATTGCGTACATAGTAATAATCAACTGTGAAACCTAAACGTTTCTGAAGCACACTGATGTCAAGACCAGCATTAAACTTGTATGATTTGTCCCAATGAATATCACGATTAACGGCAGAATTGACCTTATTGATAGTAATACGATTTGAAGTAGCAATATTTGTACCTTCGCCAAAGATTACACCACGGTCTGCGTCTTGTGCATATACCTGCATCCACTGCCAAGCAGCAGTATTATCGCGACCTGTAAGACCATAAGAAGCACGAATCTTTAAAAAGTCAACCCAAGAAAGAGCATCTTGGAACCATTTTTCCTCTGATATTACCCAGCCTGCAGATGCTGAAGGGAAATAACCCCAGAAATTCTCTGGTGCAAACTTTGTAGAAGCGTCGGCACGGAATAGGAATTCAAAGAGATATTTGTTAGCATAAGCATAATTAAGACGGCCAATATATGAAAGTGTACCAGCTTCGGCACGCTTAAAATCTGTCGTCTGGTCGCCAGATGCAGAATTAGATTGACCAGTAGTAAACTCGTATGGCTGTGCTACTTGACCCTTCAAATATTCACTCTCGCTTTCAGAACGCTCAATAGAGAATAATGCACCTACTGTATGCTGACCGAAATCACGATTGTAAGATGCTGTAAAGTTTACCTGATAGTTGTCTGCACGAGACATATCACGGCTCAAATAATCACCATTATTCAAGAGAATAGGTTTGAAGTTAGATTCGCTAAGATCAATTTCACCATCAACGGGAGTGTAGAGGTGTTTCCCGCTACCGGTACGATTGACCATCTGATAAAGTGTATAAGCAGATCCATATTCATTACCCTTTGTGTTGTTGATACTCTTTGAATAAGTGAGTTTTAAGTTCAAACCCTTCAAAGGCTTCAAGAAGCTCATATCAACATCAATACTACCATTAATAGTAGTGTTGTTGGTCTTAGTTTCTCTATAGTCACCATTATTTTGGAGCACATCAAAATGATATTGGTCCACTTCTGCTGTCTGCTGGTTCTTGATACCGTAAGCAATAATTGGATATTCACCAACATATTCTGGGATATAACGAGGACGAGTCAAGAGATAACGATAGTCATTTTCTTCATTACTTCCACCAATCTTGATGAGTGGTTTCTTCTTTGTACCATAGTCACCAGAAACATTAAGGTTGGCCTTAATCCATTTGTTAATCTTAACGTCGATACCGGCACGATAGTTCCAACGGTCATAGTCAAGCTTACCGATGTTGCCATCTTGAGTGAAGTAGGATACATTACCAAAATATGTAACATTATCACTACCACCGCTGATGTTTACACCATGTTTGTAGGTAGCACCTGTCTTCCAATTATCGTCTAAGAGATCATAGTTAAGTCCTCTCATGGCATTGAGCTCGTCTGCCTGATAAAGGTCGTTGAGATTGTCCAAAGAAGTATTTTTTGGGTCTGATGCAGTTACTGCATTATAAAGGCGTCCCCACTCATAGGCACTGAGCATTTTTGGAGTAGAAACAGCATCTGTAAAACCATATTGTCCTGAATAAGAGATTTTTGGCTTGCCAGCTTTTCCTTTCTTTGTTGTAACAAGAATAACACCATTTGCAGCACGAGCACCATAAACAGCAGCAGCGGCATCTTTCAATACAGAAATATTTTCCACTTCATTAGGATCAAGGTTATTGAATGCCTCTTCGCCGAGATTTTGCGTACCATTACCAACCTTCATGTCGTTAGGATAGATATATCCATCAATTACATAAAGTGGAGATTGTGATGTAACACCCACTTCTGACAGATCATTAGTGTCGCGGATACGGATGGTTGCATTCTCACCAGGTCGCGACTGACCACCACTTACACTAACACCATTTACAAGACCTGACAAAGTGCTTGCCAACCCGCTTGCAGAAAGGTCCGTAATCTCATCCATAGGAACTGTTGCGATAGAACCTGTGAGGTGTGCCTTCTTCTGTGTACCATAACCTACAACAACTACTTCGTCAAGATTCTGTGCGTCTGGCTTCAATTGAGCCTGTCCGCCAGCTTTTACGGTAAGTGAGGTGTAGCCAATATAAGAGATAACTACTTTAGCATCTTTCGGTGCTTCAATAGTATAGTTTCCGTTGATATCGGTAATCGTACCACTAGTATTTTGACCCACAACCTTTACTGTTGCTCCGATGACTGGCTCACCAATCTCATCGATGACAGTACCTGTGACCTTATTTTGTGCAAATGTAGATAATGAAATGCACATCAAGGCAATAATAGATAATGCTATTTTTTTCATTTTTTTCATATTTTACATTTGAGATTATTTAATCCAGCGTGGGTCTCCAGTTTTGTATTTCAACTGATCAGCACCGCTGATAGTAAAGTCACCATTCGTAGGATTAGCAAATCCAGGGTCGGTCTTCAATGTAGGTATGCCTTTTGAATAGTTTTCAGACTCGGTAACGTCTTCGCCATCATACCAGAATGTATTATTGCTGTAAACATATGTGTTGTTACCATTACCCATAGCTTCAAGTACTTTTTTAATACTGCAATCAGTAAAAATAACATTTTGAATATCTAAAGTGTTGTATGGTCTGCCGGCAAATTGGTTCCAAGCAGCCCATTTCTTACTATAAGATACATTATAGAGTGTGCTATTATTAAGTTTGAAATAAGAAGTATTATATAAGACATCATCAAGGTCTTTTATCTTATTTCCTGCATTACCACCAAAGTTCAAGAATATCTGATCTGACTGAATAGTACTCCAAATTGTAGAGTTTGTAATGGTAAACTTATAATATCCAGATTTTGGCATATAGAATGTTGCAGCTTGTTGATTAAGCTTGACAACACAGCCTATAAACTCAAGGTTTTCAATGAAGTAACTTTGCTGATTGTCGAATGTAAGGTATTTGTTTACATCATTAATTTCACAATCTTGGAATGTTACTTGCTTTATAATATACTGGCCAGTAGAGCTTTTGATACTTGGCTCTGGTACGGTTGGCAATGTTATAACGCCTTTCATTACATTAGCAGCATTGATTGTAAGCCATTGAACTTTCATAAATCTCCAACAAGAGAAGAATGCCCCTTCGCCCATTTCCACAACGGCATGATTGCCTTTATCACCACGCAATATAGCAGGATAGCCAAGAAAATCGATAGAGTCTTTCATCTGGTAAGTCTTACCTGCTTCAAGCTCGAAAGCTATCTTGAAGTTATTAGGGTCATCTTGATATTGCTTATCAAGAGTTTCCTTATTGTCTGCAAGATATTTACTGATAAACTCTGAAATATCATTTCCTTCAGAGATTTTTACAGCTTCTACCAATGTTGAAAAGATGAAAGATGACGGAGCATCGGCACCAGTATTATTCAACTCAGCATTACCAAGTGTTGTAACTTCACAAAGATAATTTGTGTCTTCTTTCTTATCAAACAATACAGTAAGTCCGTCGATAAGAGTATCTACAAGCACCTCTGGATTATCAGGATTATCAAGGTTGGATACCTTACAAAGATATCCACCTGCACCTTTCACCAGTGGCCAAGTAAATTTAACGAGTTCTGCACCTGTAGCGGATGTAACAGTAGTGAAACAATTCTTAGTGATTTCAGGCGAACTCAACTGAGTGTTCTGAACATCACTTGTGAAGCGTTCATCAACATCACATCCTTCTGCACATGAAGACAGAACCATTGCAGGAATTATCAATAAGAACCCTGCAAGAAATTTTACTGACTTAATCATAAAATGTGTTGTGTTAATAATAAAAATGTATTTAATTGTAATTTAATAGGTTAACTTATTATTTAAGTTTTCTGCTATTTGTTTGCTGTTAGTTATACGTTGCAAATGTATGTTAATTAAAATAAATTAACAAATATTTTATAAAATATTTACTTTTATGGATTGATTTATATCAATGAAAAAAGTTTTTTTGTAAGAAAAGATTAAGAGTTTTCTATTTTGAAATGATTAGTTTTTGGTGAATCCAAGTGCAAAAACAGATATCTTAACATCACCAGCTTTTTGTAGCGCTTTTGCACATTCTATGATAGTAGCACCAGTAGTAATGATATCATCAATGAGAAGCAAGTGTTTGCCTTTAATTTTTTCTGCAGATATGAGTTTAAATACATCTGCTGTATTTTCAAATCGTTCATCCTTGCTTAAATGTGTTTGACTTTTACTGAATTGAGTTCTTTTTACGGCTGTGTCAAACACGGAGATGTGTGTAATTATAGAAATACCTTCTGCAATGGCTTTGCTTTGATTGAACCCTCTTTCTTTTTGTCTTTTTTTCGTTAAAGGGATAGGAATTAGATAGTCGATTCCATCAAAAAAATTATTTTCTAATAATGCTTTTGCTGCAAACAAGGCAATATTATAACTTATTTCAGGCTGATGATGATATTTTGACTGATAGATGATGTTTGCTGCTTCAGACTTTGGAAAGAAGAAAAACAAAGCTGATGCTTTTTCGATAGATATCCTTTTCCAAAATAATCGTGCAAGTGTATTGTCGTAAGGGGAACGATGAAAATAAGTATAAGGCAAGCCTTTCAAACAATCATCACAAAGGCTTTTTTCATCAATAGTTAGTCTTTCGCCACATACACAACAATAACGAGGAGACAGTAAATCATACACAAAATGAAATATTTTGGTAATACACATAAATTTCAATACCTACTTCCCTATGAAACAAAAAGATGATAAATACCACCGGGCATTAATTTTATACTACCTTTCATTTCTAATTCAAAAAGAATTGCTGTAAGACGATTAATACCTAAACCACTCTTTACAGACAATACATTTATCTGCAAGTCATTTTCTTTTTGTAACTCATCTATAATTAATTGTTCATCAGGAGTGAACTCCTGAAAAAATGAACGCTCAATGCCGTGCTTCCTCTTTTCTTCTCGCACTTGTTCATCGTCCCATTTCATTGCATGAATGAAATCCTCTGCACAAGTTATAAGGCTAGCAGCATTGTCTTTAATGAGATTATTACAACCTTGTGAAAACTCTGCATTGACAGCACCAGGGAAAGCAAAAACATCACGATTATATCCCAAAGCAAGACTCGCCGTCACAAGACTCCCACCACGAATAGCACTCTCAACGATGATTGTGGCATCGCTCATACCTGCAATAATACGATTTCTCGCCAAAAAATTCGGCTTCTCAGCCGAAGTGCTAGACATATATTCTGTCAATAATCCACCACCTCTTTCTACCATTTCTTCTGCATCTTTTCTGTGCGATGCAGGATAAAGAGTATCAAGCCCATGAGCAAGAACACCAATGGTAGGATAATCATTCTTCATCGCATTACGATGAACACAAATGTCAGTACCATATGCAAGCCCACTAATAACAAGCAAATTCTGAGGCACATACTCTTTCAATGTAGAAAGAAAACGAGATGTGAGATCTTTGCCGTATTGTGTGTTCTGTCGCGTACCGACAATGCTAATAACCTTCTTTCGATTAAGGTCTGTCTTACCTTTAACGAAAAGCAAAAGTGGCGCATCAACACACTCTTTCAATCGTTGTGGATACGCATCATCATTATATCCAATGCAAGAAATATTTTTATTTATAGTATATTCAAGCTCTATTTTTGCTTTCTCTATTGCCTCGCGACTATTTTTTATAGCTTGAACAAGTCTATCGCTAGCATCTGAGACAAGCGAGCGTAAATCATCTTTGTATTCAAATATTTCTGTCGCATTCCCAACTTTGCGATAAAGATCTAACACCTGTGTTGCACTTATTCCATATAAACGAGTTAGTGCCATTGTGTACATAGTTTCCTCTACAGTCATCATGTTTATTTATTAATTATATATTCATACCCAAAACGACATTCTAGACACCGTCGCTTGTCACAGTATTCTTTTTTTAGTTGTATGAGTGCTTGCGTGTCAGCAGCACTTTCTACACTAACTCCTCTCTCCCTCCACATATTTATAATATGATTGCTTTCTTTCTTCACTCTATCAAGAAAGGATAGCGATTTAAGGCAAATTTTTTCATTTGAAAGATACTTTCCATATGTAAACATCATTGGAATGACGGTGTTGATAAGTAATAGACGTATTGAGAATTTGGAAATCTTACTATTATTTCCCCAAAGTGTAGAAAAAGATATATCAAAAAGTCTTTCAACATCGTCTATTGTGTCACATTCAATGAGTTTGCTCAGACGAATCCGATCTTCATAGAACAAATGGGCTAATTGCAAAATACGCAAATGGGGCAGATTATATGGTCGCATATGTGAATATTGCCAAACACTCGATTCTATCGGAGAAAGTAAGAATTTATGTTGAAGAAATTTATATTCTTTTTGAAGATCTTTAAGAGTATATGGATGGACGGAATTCGTTGCGAATTTACCAAGTTTACTATCAAACAATAGACCAGATTGCCCAAGAAAATAAGCCTCTATTTGAAATACATTATCACTATGGTGAGCTATATTACTAAGCGAAATACTTTCTGCCCATTTCTCAAAAGCATCACCATTCTTGGAAAACCCAAAATTTCGGGCAAGCATAATGAAAAATGTTTTTTCCCAATCATTCTTCCACCGAGTAGCAATAGTATTGATATGTATGGCTTTGCCTTCAAGACGCTCTGTTTGGAGTGTACTAAGCCAATTATGAACAGTTACCTTCTCAAGAGTTTTTATAACATCATAGCAAGGAGGATAAGGCCTTGAAACATCAAACAATGATACATAACGATCTTCAACCACTTGCGGAATACACAAAAGAAGTTGTTGTATCTCTTTACCCGACGAAGTTGAAATCTTGTCAATGTCAATTTTTCTAACAACATGCAAAATGGTGGTTTCAAAGTATTTATTTTCAGAATGTCCATGCTTGTACCAAAACGAAGAACATTCGTCCAAATGAACATCTCCTACCCATAATATTCCATCTATCAAAATACGGGCATTAAGAAAATTAGGCCCATATTTATGATTGGGAACACCAGTGTAGATGACCTCTATCTTATTTCCATTGGCAGTCAAAAGATGATTGCTAGAAAAGAGACGATGCTTCCATACATATTGAAGGAATCGTTCCATGCACCAAAAAGACAATTATTTATTGCAAAATTATTAAAACATGCGCAAAAGACAAAAGTCTCAAGAACAATTAAAAAACTTTAGTTTTTTCTTTAATTGAGTAGTTGGATACATTGTGAAAAAATAAAGCCTTACATCCTCTTTCATGTTTTTTGTCGTTGCTAAAAAAACAATGAATTTTATTTGTCAATTTCCGCAAGTCCTAAAAGGAAGAGAATAAGAGCCATACGTACAAATTTGCCATTGGCAACTTGGCGAAAATATGCCGCACGTGGATCTGTATCAACCTCAGGAAGTATCTCATTGACGCGTGGCAATGGATGAAGCACAATCATGTCATTTTTCGCCATCTGCATTTTTTCCAGATTCAACTCAAAACTATTTTTTACTCTCTCAAACTCATCAATATCAAGGAAACGCTCCTGTTGGACTCTTGTCATATACAAAACATCAAGTTCGGGCATGGCCTCTTCAAGCGTCTTGACTTCTTTTACAATGTCTTTTGTCTTGTATTGGGTAGGTAAACGAAGTTCATTAGGGGCAATACAGATCATATGCACATTGTCATATCTTGAGAGTGCTTGAATGAGAGAGTGTACCGTTCTTCCAAACTTCAAGTCGCCACAATACCCAATGGTCAAATTGTCTAGACGTCCCTTTTCGCGTTTGATGGTGAGTAAATCGGTAAGTGTCTGTGTCGGATGAGCATGGCTACCATCACCAGCATTGATAATAGGCACATGAGCTACCGATGCGCCTAGCTGTGGTGCACCCTCCTTAGGATGACGCATGGCTATGATGTCAACAAAATTTTCTACTACGCGAATAGTATCCTGCACCGTCTCACCCTTACTGACAGATGATGTTTGGGCATCGGAAAAGCCAAGAACATTTCCTCCAAGCTCCATCATGGCCGATGTAAATGATAGACGAGTGCGAGTGCTAGGCTCATAAAAGAGAGTCGCCAACTTCTTGTGGCGACATATTTCGCTATACTTTTCCCTATTAGCAATAATATCTAGTGCGATTGAAATGATGTGATCAATTTCCTTAGTGGAAAGATCGGTGATGTCAATAAGATGTCTCATAATGAATTACGGAAATTAAGAAGTCCTTCAATATCGTTTTCAGTGATATAATGCTCTTCTGCGGCTACTTTTATAAGAGTGTCAAAATTGGAAAGAGAATAATTTATAACATTTGCCTCCTGAAGTTTCTCTATGCCCTTCTTCAGGCCATAAGTAAAAATGCTCACAACGCCAAGGACATCCGCACCTGCTTTTCTTAAAGTATCTACCACCTCAATGCAACTACCACCAGTGGAGATTAGATCTTCAATGACAACAACCTTTTGACCTTTTTCCAAACGCCCTTCAATACGATTGCCTCGCCCATGATCTTTGGCACTGCCACGAACATAACCCATAGGCTTGTTCATAATAGTGGCGGCTATGGCTGCATGTGCAATACCAGCTGTACTCGTACCCATCAATATTTCACAATCAGAAAAGCGTTCTTTAACGGTTTGAGCTATAGCATTCTCTACAATCTCTCTACTCTCGGGATAAGAGAGAATAATACGATTGTCACAATATATAGGGCTCTTTATGCCACTGGCCCATGTGAATGGATCATTCGGACGTAAGAATACCGCCTTTATCTTTAATAATTGTTGTGCTATTTTTCTTTCCATATATTTTGTATTTGTCTAATTGTCAATGATTTCACTTCTACATCGTTTATATGCTGAGATAGGGTCGGTCGAAGCAGTAATAGGACGCCCGACGACAATAAAATCTGATCCGAGTTCACGAGCACGCTTTGGAGTGGTGACGCGTACTTGATCCCCTTTTTCATCTTCGGCAAAACGAATGCCCGGAGTGACGGTGATGAAATCTCTACCCACATTTTCATGTATTAACTGCGACTCTAGTGGTGAACATACTACCCCATCTAACCCTGCTGATTTTGCATTCTTAGCATAAGAAAGTATGGTCTCTTGCATAGATGTGCCAATAAGTAATTCGTCATGCAGCACCGTCGGGCTAGTAGAGGTCAACTGCGTGACAGCAAGCAGAAGAGGACGAGTGCCATCTTCACGCGTCAACCCCTCAACAGCATATCGCATCATCTCTTTGCCTCCCGCAGCATGCAGATTGCACATATCTATATCAAGCCCTGAGAGTACTTTCATGGTCTTTTTCACCGTATTTGGAATATCATGAAGTTTAAGATCAAGAAAAATTTTATGCCCACGTTTTTTTATTTGGCGAACAATGTTAGGACCTTCGGCATAAAAAAGCTCCATGCCTATTTTTACATATGGTTTGTGTTCTTGAAACTTATCAAGAAAAGCAAGTGTCTGCGTGGCACTGCTAAAGTCGCAAGCTATTATCACATCTTTCATAGTTTAATTCTTTTAATATAATAGGTAGTTCTTCAATAATCTTTTTACAAATGAAGGGATCTGTAAGTGTTGATGCACCAATCTGCACAGCAGTAGCACCTGCCATCATCATTTCAATGACATCATTGGCAGAACTGATTCCCCCACACCCCATAATAGGAATTTTTACCTCTTGTGCTACTTGATATACCATTCGCAAGGCAATAGGGAAAATGGCAGGACCCGAAAAACCACCCATAATATTAGCCAATATAGGCTGATGGCGTTTGATGTCTATTCTCATCCCAAGTAAGGTGTTGATAAGTGTCAGTCCATCTGCTCCCTCATCTTCACAAGCACGAGCAATGGAAACAATATCTGTAACATTTGGTGTGAGTTTGATAAAAATAGGGCGTGTGGTTACCGATTTTACAGCCTTCGTCACTTCAGCAGCACTTTTTGCATCAGTCCCAAAACTCATGCCCCCATTATGAACATTAGGACAACTAATATTGACCTCAATGAGATCCACATGGTCATTGATTTTTCTGCAACATTCTTTATATTCATCAATAGAAAAACCACTAATGTTGGCAATTATAGGTTGATGATAGAACGTTTTAAGTGTAGGAATCTCGTGAGTTACAACCTCGTCAATGCCAGGATTCTGTAATCCAACACTATTTATCATTCCCTCGGTACATTCTGCTATGCGAGGTGTCGGATTACCGAAACGTGGACGGAGTGTGGTGCCTTTAAGGCAGACCGCACCTAGAATATTGGGATCGTAAAATTCACGATATTCCCCACCAAACCCATATACACCACTTGCCGGAATTATAGGGTTCTGCAACTCAACTCCAGCCAATTTTACTCTTAAATCTACCATAGTAAATCCTCCATCTTAAACACAGGCCCATCTTTACATACCCGTTTTGCCCCAGAAGTAGTCATTATGCTACAGCCCATACATGCACCGAAGCCACAACCCATGCGCTCTTCAAGCGAAAGCTGACCGCCTACATTTGAGGAGTACCGCTGTTTTATTATCGCCACTATAGCCTTCATCATCGGTATAGGGCCGCAAGTGTAAAAATAATCCAATTCAACACTGTTTTCTATTATCACATCGGTGACAAAACCTTTTGTTCCAACACTTCCGTCTTCGGTAGCGACAAGGGTCATCCTGCCAAGATTCTTAAATTCATTCACAAGGATAAGATCTTCTTTGCTTTTTGCACCGATAATGATAGTGGCATTAGGTAATTGTTTTGCAAGGGCATATAGAGGTGCGATGCCAAGACCTCCTCCAATTAGTAATGGCTTTTTGCAAGAAACCTTTTGAAAACCTTTACCAAGTCCTGTAAGGATTTGTAGAGTAGAGCCACTTTGCATTTGTGCCATCTGACGAGTGCCCTCTCCAACAATTTTATACACTATCGTTATTTGCGAATCATCATAATCATAAATCGATATTGGACGACGAAGGAACTTGCCAGACAAAGCAATGTTAATAAATTGACCTGCTGTGGTAAAGTCTGAAACATCACCACTTAATCTCATACGATAAATGTCTCGTGCAAGGAGGGTATTTTCAATAATAGTGAATATAGTATCTTTCATTCGGCGTCAATAGTAGAAATTCCAAGCGTAATCTCTTCCAAAACATCCAATAACACTTTTACAGTGTCTAATGAGGTGAACGTAGAGACATTATTATCAATGGCGGCACGACGAATCTCATAACCATCAAGATGATCTTTGTCTTGATTGATATTGATGGTGTTTATAACATATTTCACATGACCTTTGTGTAGCGACTTCATAATGTCGTATTCACTGCCACGATTCATTTTATCAACAAACCGAACCTTCAACCCATGTTGGCGAAGAAAATTTGCTGTTCCACGAGTGGCTTCCAAGTTGAAGCCAAGATTGTAAAAACGACGCAACAATGGCAATGCATCCTCTTTCGTATCATCATCAATGGTGGCAATAACAGTGCCATAATTTGACATCGTCATCCCAGAAGCACAAAGCGATTTATACAAAGCACGATTCAGCGACTTATCGTAACCGATAGCCTCGCCGGTAGATTTCATTTCTGGTGAAAGATAAGTTTCCATGCCACGAATCTTTGCAAACGAAAATGCTGGTGATTTCACAAACCAACGCTTTTTCTCGTTTGCATATACTTGGAATACACCCATTTGACGCAAAGTTTTGCCGAGCATGACACGAGTGGCAATATCTGCCATAGGCACACCAGTAGATTTAGAGATAAAAGGAACTGTGCGTGAAGAACGAGGGTTCACTTCAATGACATACACCTTTTCCTGTGGTGTGACAATGAACTGTATGTTATAGAGTCCTTTTATTCCAATCTCAAGTCCAAGCTGTACAGTATAGCTGATAATGGTGTCTTTCACACGTTGCGAAACGCTGAATGTAGGATATACAGAAATAGAGTCGCCCGAGTGGATACCAGTTTTTTCTACATGTTCCATCACACCCGGTATATATACATCGCGCCCATCGCAGATAGCATCCACTTCAAGTTCTTTACCGAGAATATATTTATCTACTAGTACAGGTCTGTCCTCGTCAATCTCCACAGCAGTATGCAGATAATGTCGCAAAGCCTTTTCATTGCTAACGATTTGCATTGCTCGACCACCAAGAACGAAAGACGGCCGTACCAACACAGGAAAGCCTATTTTCTCTGCTGCTTCAACACCATGCTCAATATCTGTAACGGCCTCTGACTCGGGCTGTGGAATTTCAATCTTATTCATGATATTACGGAAGCAGTCGCGGTCTTCGGCATTACGAATAGCTTGCGTGTCGGTTCCGATGATATTCACTCCAAGACGGTCAATAGGCTCGGCTAGGTTGATGGCTGTTTGACCACCAAGCGAGACAATGACACCTTGTGGTTGTTCACGATGTATGACATTCATGACATCTTCAACTGTAAGTGGCTCAAAATACAATAGGTCGCTTGTGGTATAATCGGTAGAAACTGTTTCGGGATTGTTATTTATGATAATAGCCTCATAGCCTACTTTTTGAATAGACCATACGGCATGTACTGTAGAATAATCAAACTCAACTCCTTGCCCAATACGAATTGGTCCCGAACCAAGCACTAAAATGCGTTCCTTTTCTCCTTGTTTCGCCACCTCAGATCCTTCTGTCATGTAAGTGGAATACATGTAAGGCAGGTTTCTTACAGGCAAATAAGCTGGATAAATATTATTTTTCTCACGAAAGCGGTATATATCTTCTTGATTTTTATCCCATAAATGACCAATATATTTATCAGAGAAGCCCATTTTCTTTGCTTCTTTGAAAATTGCTATATTAAATGGATGATTCTTTAACGACTCTTCTTTTTCGACAATACGTTGTATGCCCTCTAAGAAAAAACGAGAAATCATGGTCTTTTCTCTTATAGCGTCTATGCTGACACCATTGCGAAACAGTTGTGCAATTGCATATAGTCTGTCATCAGGACTTTCAGAGATGTATTGTAGCATTTCGTCATTAGAAGTATGGTCAAATTTTTTGTTGTACACATGGCAAACACCAGTCTCTAACGAGCGAACGGCCTTAAGAAGAGACTCTTCATAGTTTCTACCTATACTCATAACTTCGCCTGTAGCTTTCATTTGTGTACCCAAGCGATTGGAAGCATCTGCAAATTTATCAAATGGAAATCGTGGTAGTTTTGTTACGAAATAGTCCACCTCAGGCTCCTTGTTTGCAGGTACACCATGAAGCATGATTTCATCAAGAGTCATTCCGAGAGCTATTTTTGCGGTTACTCGAGCTATTGGGTATCCTGTTGCTTTTGATGCCAATGCAGATGAACGAGATACTCGTGGATTAACTTCAATAAGGTAATATTCTGATGATTCAGGATTTAGCGCAAACTGCACATTGCAACCACCTGCAATGCCCAATTCCTTGATAAGTTTTTTCGCACTATCTTCGAGCATCTTAAAGTTGTCTCTACTAAGAGTTTGAATAGGCGCCACCACGATAGAATCACCAGTATGTACACCCACAGGGTCAACATTTTCCATTCCACAGATGTCAAGAATAGTGTCATTGGCATCGCGCATCACTTCAAATTCAATTTCCTTATATCCTTTTACACTCTTTTCTACAAGTACTTGTGCAACTGGCGAGAGAGCAAGAGCATTTGCCATTATCTCTTGGCATTCCTCATCATTTTTAGCAAACCCACCACCAGTGCCACCTAGCGTGAAAGCAGGGCGTAAAACTATTGGATAGCCGATATTGTGTGCAGCCTCAATACCTTCTTCCATAGAGTTAGCTATTTGAGATGGTATGACGGGTTCACCGATAGATTCACACATTTCTTTGAACATCTCTCGGTCTTCGGCACGTTCAATGCTTGTTATCGGTGTGCCAAGAATTTCCACTTGACATTCTTCAAGCACTCCTTTTCGCGCCAATTGTACGCAGAGATTTAGTCCTGTTTGCCCACCGAGTCCAGGCAGTATGGCATCAGGGCGTTCATAGCGTACGATCTTCGCAACATATTCTAGTGTGAGTGGCTCCATATAGACCTTGTCGGCAATTTGCGTGTCGGTCATGATAGTGGCAGGATTGGAATTTACCAACACCACTTCGTAGCCCTCTTCTTTAAGTGCAAGGCATGCTTGCGTGCCAGCATAGTCAAATTCGGCAGCCTGACCAACAACGATAGGCCCAGAACCGATGACTAAGACTTTTTTAATATCTGTTCTCTTTGCCATATTATTTATTTTTATTTTTTACAACTTTATCTATTTTTCCGAATACTCTCATTCCTTCGAAAGGACAACTTCTACCTTTGGATAGAAACGAAGAGGAGCAGATGGTGTAAGTTTTCTCCAAATTGATATAGGTCATTGCCATATGCTTTCGTCCAAGAATCCTACATGGCACATCGCTCATCATCTCCAAGAGTCTTTCAAGCGAGATGAGACCTTCTTTTACAAGTTTTGTATAGAGCACAGGGAAGGCCGTTTCTAATCCAACAATACCGCTGAGCGAGCCTTCAAAGCCTTGCGATTTTTCTTGTTGTGTGTGCGGGGCGTGGTCGGTTGCGATGACATCTATTGTGCCGTCTTGAATTGCAGCAATAAGTGCCTGTTGGTCTTTCTTTGTGCCGATGGGCGGATTTATCTTATATCGTCCATCATCTTTACAATCATTTTGATTAAGAACTAGATAATGTGGTGCTGTTTCGGCTGTAATGTTTATTTGCGAACGTTTTGCTTGGCGAATGAGATTTACACTGTCTTCAGTTGAGATGTGGCAAAGATGCAAGCGACAACCTGTATCTTTTGCTAAACGAATGTTGCGTTCTACTTCGAAAACTTCTCTTTTTGATACATCTTCTATCATCTGTCCTGTGTGTGGGTCGTGCAACAACTCGCAATGTGCCGATAATAGCCCCCCGCATTTAGCAATAGCGACCATAGCATGTCTCATCAAAGCATCATCTTGAATACCACTACCATCATCAGAAAAACCAGCCACCTGATTAACTAAAGAATCAAAAGCGACTGGTTTTTTCCCTTCTCTGCCAATAGTAATTGAAGCAAAAGGCAAGACATCAACGCATGCATCTTTTTTGATGATGTCTTGTTGTATTTTCAATGTTTGAATGGAGTCGGGTACTGGATTTAGATTAGGCATTGTACATACAAGTTCATATCCGCCAGCCAAGGCAGCACGCGTACCTGTGAGTATAGTTTCCTTTTGGGGATAGCCAGGTTCACGTAGATGTACATGCATATCAACGAAAGCATCTACTATTGTCAGGTGTCTGTCTTTGCCTATTATCATGCTATAATTTTTATTTTATAGTTGTGAGAGTCTGTTTTTGACGATGATAAATCGTAGTTCTTTGTTTTGACCGAGCTAATAACAGGTACAAAAAAGGATAATCTTTGTCCTAGGGATGAGAAAATAATATCTCTCCTTACGGCCCTTTTTTAAGAGCTTTAGCCTATTCGCATTTGTTTATTTCTTTCAATGAAGCACTCTATTGTGTTTTCCATGAGCATTGTTATTGTCATTGGACCTACACCACCGGGAACAGGTGTGATATATGATGTTGTTGGAGCTACATTTTCAAAGTCCACATCACCACATAGTTTACCTTCTTGATTTCTATTTATTCCAACATCGATAACTACGGCCCCCTTCTTTACCATGTCGGCGGTAACAAATCGTTCTTTTCCAATAGCTACCACAAGAATGTCGGCTTGTCGTGTGATGGAAGGTAAGTTTTTTGTTCTAGAGTGTGCTATGATGATAGTAGCGTTTTCATCTAAGAGCATTTTTGAGATAGGTTTTCCTACAATGTTGCTTCGCCCGATGATTACAGCTGTTTTTCCTTCTATCTCTATTCCTGTTGTTTTCAACATTCTTATGATGCCTTTTGGCGTACAAGGGTATATGCATTTTTTTCCGAGCCAAAGGTTTGCCACGTTAAGTGGATGAAAACCATCTACATCTTTTTCTTTTGCTATGCTGTTGATGATTTTCTCTTCACTGATATGTTTAGGTAATGGTAACTGAACTAAGATGCCATCTACAGTATCATCGGTATTAAGTGTTTTAATTTTTTCAAGCAAAATACCTTCTTCTATTGTTTCAGGCAACTCTATCAAATGGCTATCTATACCGATAAAAGTAGCAGTTTTTATCTTTCCTCGTACATAACTTTGGCTTGCAGGGTTTTGCCCAACAATGATAACTGTAAGCGAAGGCTTTCGACCATAGGTTGTTTCCAAATGAGGCATCTGCGCCTTCATTTTTTCTTTTAGTGATAACGATATTTGTTTTCCGTCAATAATCATCTTATATAGGGTATTTTTCGTGATACAAAAATAAGGTTTTTTGTTTTATTTTCCCTAATGTATTATTTCTGTTATGGGTTGAGTGTAACATTTTGCGATACAGATAATTTTTTGTATGCACGTTCTGCTTTAGCAAGAGCTTGCTCCACATTGGCTGCGGTTGCCAAAATTACTCCATAGCGCCTATGGCCCTTTACTTCAGGCTTGCCAAACAAACGTAGTTGCACGCCTTCTTCCTCTACAACCTTATCCAAATTACCAAATTCTATTTCAGTTTCTACACTATCATTACCTTTCGTGTTTATTACTATAGCCTTTGAGGCACTTGCTCCATAGAAACGGATTTTTGGTATAGGCAGTCCAAGAACGGCGCGTGCGTGGAGAGCAAATTCAGAAAAATCTTGCGAAATCATAGTTACCATACCGGTATCATGAGGTCTAGGTGACACTTCACTAAAAATGACATTATTCCCCTTGATGAACATTTCTACACCAAAGATGCCATATCCACCAAGAGCATCAGTAATGGCAATAGCAATCTCGCGAGCCTTCTGAAGAGCTATCTCTGACATTGTTTGTGGTTGCCACGATTCCCGATAATCACCATCTACCTGATGATGACCAATAGGTTCAAGCGTTGTTGTGCCAGCACTATGACGAACCGTAAGAAGAGTGATCTCATAGTCAAAATCCACAAATTTTTCTACAATAACACGGCCTTCTCCGGCACGACCACCTTCTTGAGCACAATGCCAAGAAGAGTCAATATCGGAGGCTTTTTTTATTGTACTTTGTCCATGTCCAGATGAGCTCATAATAGGTTTTACAACACAAGGTATACCGATTCGTGTTATCGCATCGCGAAATTCTTCATAAGTATCAGCAAACTCATACATCGTAGTTGGTAAGCCCAATGTCTCAGCAGCAAGACGACGAATACCTTCACGATTCATCGTGAGGAAGGCTGCATTAGCGGTTGGGATAACATTATATCCTTCATTCTCAAGTTCTACGAGTGTAGGGGTTGCTATTGCTTCTACCTCAGGGATGATAATATCGGGATGTTCTTTCTCAATAATTTCACGAAGTTTTTCTCCGTCAAGCATAGATAGTGTATAACTTCTATGTGCAATTTGCATAGCAGGAGCATTTTCATATCTGTCAATCGCAATTACTTCAACACCATAGCGTTGAAGTTCAATCGCAATTTCTTTTCCTAATTCTCCCGAGCCACAAAGAAGAGCTTTCTTTGCAATTTTTGTTAATGGTGTACCAATTTTTACCATAAGTAATAATATTTTATGAAGTTATAAATTCTACATTATTAATTAATATGGGATTATGTTTTAGTTATTTTATTGCTTGATGAGCTATATCGTGACGAAAGAATAAATTTTCACAATTAATATTTTCAATTTCTCTGTAAACATCTTTTTGAATTTCAGCCACATCATCACCAACAGAAATAATTATCAACACACGACCGCCAGCAGTAATAGTATTTCCAAAATCATCAAATGTGGTTCCCATATGATAGACTTTTGCTTGCACATCATCCAGTTTGTCTATGATAAATCCTTTATCATATTTCTTAGGATAACCTTTGGAAGCCATTACCACACCAAGGCTACATTTGCTACTCCATTGGACTTTACTAAAATCAAATGAGAATAAATCATATATATCTGATTCTAACAAAGGTAACACCACTTCTGTTTCAGGATCGCCAAATCGAGCATTGAATTCAATTACCTTTATTCCGTCTTTTGTTTTCATCAACCCGCCATATAACACACCTGTGAGAGGGTGTCCTTCTTCAACCATAGCATAAGCAGTCTTTTTCATAATCTCTTCCAATGCAAACTTATAGTCCTCAACTGTGATGAAAGGTAAGGCTGTATATGCTCCCATACCACCTGTATTTGGACCACAATCCCCATCGAAAGCACGTTTATGGTCTTGTGCCAAAGGCATGGGATAGACATCTCTGCCGTTGACAAAACACATAAAGGAAAATTCGGGCCCACTTAAATAATCTTCAATAACAACTTTCCCCTTACCAAAAGTTTCGTCAAATAACATATCTTTCAAAGCTGTTTCGGCTTCTTCTTTTGTGTAAGCAATAACCACACCCTTTCCTGCGGCAAGACCATCATATTTCAAGACAATTGGCATCTCCTCTTTATGAACATAACTTAAGGCCTCATCATAATTATCAAAACTCTTGTAAGAAGCAGTTGGGATACTATATTTTAGCATTAGTTTTTTTGCAAACTCCTTACTTGATTCTATCTGCGTTGCTGTTTTAGTATGACCAAAGATTTTGAGTCTTGCATTATGAAATTCATCAGTAATACCAGCAACAAGTGCTGCCTCTGGGCCAACAATAGTAAGATCAATGGCATTTTTTATAGCAAAATCCTTTAATGCAATAATATCGGTATCTTTAATATTAATACATTCTGCTTGTTTAGAGATACCGGCATTTCCAGGAGCGCAATAAATCTTATTTACTTGTGGAGAATGACTTAATGCATCTACAATAGCATGCTCACGTCCACCCCCACCTATTACAAGGACTTTTTTCATGAATTTTTTCATTAATGTTTGAAATGGCGTGTACCTGTGAAAAGCATTGAAATACCTAGTTCGTTTGCTTTATTAATGCAATCCTTATCGCGAATACTCCCTCCAGGCTCTACGATGATAGTGACACCATATCTAGCAGCAAGTTCTACAGTGTCATCAAAAGGCAAGAAACCATCTGATGCAAGAACCAAATTATCGCTAAAACCATTAGAGTTTGCTTCTTTGAGTGCAATTTCAGCCGAGCCGACACGATTCATTTGTCCAGCACCGATGCCCAAAGTCTGTCCATCTTTTACTACAACTATCGCATTGGATTTTACATGTTTGACAATGTTCCAACCAAATTGTATGTCTTCATACATTGTTTTTTCGGGTTTTTTATCAGTTACACACATTGAAGACTCAATTTTAACACATTTTGTGTCAAGGTGCTGAACAAGTAATCCTCCATTAACACTGACATACTGATTATGCGTTGTAGGATCGTCGTTCATATCTACTTTTAATACGCGCAAATTTTTCTTTTTTGAAAAAATCTCCATTGCTTTTTCAGAAAAAGAAGGAGCCATCACAATCTCAAGGAAGATAGGTTTCATGCCAAGAGCAACTTCTTCTGTCACCTCACGATTGCATGCAACAATTCCACCATAAATACTTACTTTATCACTTTCATAAGTTTTTTGCCATGCTTCCAAAATAGTATTTCCTATGGCAGCACCACATGGATTCATGTGTTTTAATGCCACACAGAAAGGTTGTTTGAATTCACGAACAATATTTAGTGCAGCATTTGCATCTTGTATGTTGTTATAAGAGAGTTCTTTGCCTTGAAGTTGTTCTGCTGTTGCAAGAGAATAAGGTACGGATTGTAGAGACTTATAGAATTTTGCGTTTTGATGTGGATTTTCACCATAACGCAAGTCTTGTTTGATGTCAAATTCAAGGAAAAGTTTTTCTTTCAAATTAGCTTTATTACGCATGAATTGGGAAATACACATATCGTATTCAGCTGTATGTGTGTAAGCTTTTGCAGAAAGTTCAAAACGAGTTGCAAGTGTTGTGTTTCCATGTTTCTTTATTTCATCAAGAATGCGCATGTAATCATTTGGATCACAAACAACAGTAATATCTTTATAGTTTTTCGCAGCACTGCGAAGCATTGATGGGCCACCGATGTCAATATTTTCAATAGCATCCTCCATTGTAACATCTTCTTTGGCAATGGTTTGTTTGAATGGATATAGGTTTACACATACCATATCAATGAATTCTATCTTATTATCTTTTAAAGCTTTTAAATGCGTAACATCATCACGACGAGCGAGCAAAGCCCCATGGACTTTAGGATGAAGTGTTTTAACACGGCCATCGCATATTTCAGGAAATCCTGTTATCTCACTTATGCCGATAGTTTTGATTCCTAATTGTTCAAGAAGTTTTTGTGTACCACCAGTGGCTATTATCTCCCAACCTTCGGATATAAGCCCAATAGCAAATTCTACAAGACTTGTTTTGTCGCTGACACTTAATAATGCTCTTTTCATATTATTGTAATACTTTTGTTTCCATTAATAATTTTTCCTATAATAGATGCCTTTTCACCATGATTAGAGAGAATTTCAATGGCTTTTTCGGCTTCATCTAGTGATAATACTAGAACCATACCAATACCCATATTAAAGATGTTGAACATTTCTAGGTGAGGTATACCTCCCTTTTCTTCTAAAAAATTGAATACAGGAAGAATACTCCAACTTCCTGTTTTTATTTCTGCAGCTTGTCCGTCTTGCAGAACCCTTGGTATGTTTTCATAAAATCCACCACCGGTGATGTGACAAATGGCATGAACTTCACATTTTTTAATAACATCAAGTACTTGTTTTACATATATTTTTGTAGGAGTAAGCATCCATTCCAATGTTTCCTTATCCTCATAAAACCCATTTTCTTCCAATATCTTTCTCACTAGGCTAAACCCATTGCTATGTATACCGCTGGAAGCGATACCTACAAGTACATCACCAATGCAGACTTTATGTCCGTCAATAAGTTTTGACTTTTCAACGACACCGGTAGTGTAGCCTGCAATATCATATTCTCCATTTGAATACATTCCTGGCATTTCTGCCGTTTCGCCACCTATTAGAGCGCATCCTGCCATACGACACCCTTCAGCCACTCCGCTGACAATGGCTTCAACCTTCTCCGGAATATTATGCCCAATTGCAATATAGTCAAGAAAATATAATGGCTCTGCGCCTTGTGCTAGCACATCGTTTACACACATTGCAACAGCATCAATACCTATCGTATTATGACGATCAAGTTTGAATGCAAGTTTCAGTTTTGTTCCTACCCCATCAGTCCCACTTACAAGTATAGGTTCTTTAATATTAAGTAAAGAGAGGTCAAACATACCTCCAAAAGCACCAATGTTTCCCATCATGCCAAGACGCATTGTTGAGGCAACATGACTTTTTATTCGCCTTACTACTTCATAGCCTGATTCTAGATTGACACCTGATTTCTCATAATTTTTTGTCATATATAAAATCTAATTTTTTAGTTTTCGTAATCGTAAAGTACTGTTGGATATTCTCCTGTAAAACAGGCTTGACAAAGATCGGCACATTCATAACATGACTTATTTGTAGAGTTGGATGAAAGATAACCAAGAGAATCTGCTCCAATATATTTACAAGCCTCTTCTAGTGTACGGTTAGAGCAAAGCAATTCTTCTGGAGTAGAGGTATCTACACCATAAAAACAAGGATGTGTCATCATTGGGCTTGCTATTCTCACATGTACTTCTTTTGCTCCAGCATCTCGTAAAAGTTTTACAATTTGTAATGATGTAGTACCTCTTACTATTGAGTCATCCACAAGTACGATTCTTTTATTATTGACAACACTTCGTACAGTAGAAAGTTTCATTTTTACTCCATTCTCTCTCATTTTTTGTGATGGCTGTATGAAAGTACGTCCAACATATTTATTCTTTAAAAGTCCCATTTCATATGGAATGCCACTAGCTTCACTATAACCCATAGCCGCGCTAAGACTTGAATCTGGCACGCCAACAACTATATCGGCTTCTGCCGGACATTCTTTGTAAAGTCTGCGCCCAGACTCTTTTCGATATAGATGAATATTGCAACCATCAATGTTACTATCTGGGCGGGCTAAATAAATATATTCCATAGCACACATCTTATGACGCTTAAATAGTGAATAATGGTTGCTTCTAATGCCTTTTGCGTCTATGCTGACAATCTCTCCAGGCTCAATATCGCGAAAGAATGTTGCACCAACAAGTTCAAATGCACAACTTTCACTTGCAATAATATATCCATTTTTGAGTTTACCGATAGAAAGTGGTTTTAGTCCATATTTATCTCGAACAGCATAGATTCGATTTTTTGTCATAATAAGAAATGAAAAACCACCCTCCATCATATTAAGAGCTTCTTTCAAGTTGTCAATACGATCTTCATAACCTTCTTTTTTTATTAGATGTGCTAACAGTTCACTATCTGTTGCTGTTTGGAATAGTCCACCTTTGTTTTCAAGATAATTGGTTATTTGATGAGCATTTACAAGATTTCCATCATTAGCGACTGCAAAATCGCCTGAATGATGGTGAAAGAATAGTGGCTGAACATTGTTCAACCCACCCTTGCTTGCATTAGCATATTGAACACTTCCAATACCCATATTGCCATTTAATGTAGAGAGATTCTGTTGACTGAACACCTCTGTGACAAGCCCCATTCCTCTATACCTTATAAATTTACCCTTATCATCAACAGTTACTATTCCAGCACCTTCTTGTCCACGATGCTGAAGTGCATGAAGACCATAATAAAGCATTTTCGATGCATGTTGTACATTATATACTCCAAATATGCTCATACATTTAGCGATAAATTTATTTTGATTTTAACTATTTTACAAGTTTAGTAACTAGCGAGTCGTATACCTTTTTGTAAGCTTGTGTGATATCTCCGTCATCGTGACGAAAACGATCCTTATCCAATTTTTCTCCTGTATTTTTCTCCCAAAGCCGGCAACGATCTGGACTAATCTCATCGGAAAGAATTAGTTCTCCATCCTCAGCACGTCCAAATTCAAGTTTGATATCTACCAATTCAATACCGACATTATCAAAGAGATTTTTTAGGAGTTGATTTATCGTAAGTGCTATTTTCTCAATTTTTTCTATTTCCTCAGCACTTACCAACCCTAATGCCGTGGCACGACTTTCATTAATTAATGGTTTGCCCAAATGTTGATTGTTATAGCGAATATCAATAATTGCATTTTTTAGATGTTCCCCCTCTTCAAGGCCAAGAATCTTTGCCATAGTACCAGCTGCAATGTTGTGTATATCAATCTCAATAGGCACAATCTCAATCTTCCAACATAATTGATCACGTTCATTTTCTTTACGGATGAAATGAGTACGAATACCATTTTTCCCGAGATATTCAAACAAGAGTGCAGAAATGTTATTTGTATAGATACCTTTATTTAAAATCTTTGCACGTTTGACCTTATTGAAGCAAGTAATAATATCTGTATAATGGATTAATACCACATTATCTTGGCCTGTGGCATATATTTTCTTTTCGTTTCCGTTGAAAATTAAATTTTTCATTTCTTTTTCCCTTACCTTTTCATTTATTGAACCAATTAACGGCATTTGCGAAAATATCCTGCATACAATTACCATAAATATTCTTAAACAGATTCTTTTCCCAGCGTTCCGAATGTCCCATTTTGCCCAATATATGACCATCGGGGCTAATGATACCTTCTATAGCAGCACAAGAACCATTAGGATTCCATGGCCATTCTTGTGTTGGCTTTTCATTATGAGGACTCACATATTGGAAGGCTACTTGTCCATTTTCAAACAACTGTCTAGCCTCGTTGGCACTAACAACAAATTTACCTTCACCATGACTGACAGCAATTTGGTGAATATCACCTTCATGGAAAGAACAGAGCCACGGAGAGTAGACAGTCTTTCCCACTCGAGTAGAAACGATCTGCGACACATGACGATTAATGTCATTTCTAAATAATGTAGGAGAATCGGGTGTTATCATACCAATTTTGCCATAAGGTAAAAGCCCGCTTTTGATAAGAGCTTGAAAACCATTGCAAATACCTAAGATAAGCCCATCTCGTTCAAGAAGTCTTTTTATGGCAGTAGCAATATAATGATTGTTGATCACATTGGCAATGAATTTACCACTACCGTCAGGTTCATCTCCTACAGAAAATCCGCCAGAAAAAACGAGAATATCACACCGGTCAATATTCTTTTCCATTTCCGAAATACTCATAAGTACATCTTCACCTGTGAGATTGCAAAATACACTTGACATTGTTTTTGCTCCAGCTACGCGGAATGCCTTGGCCGTGTCATAGTCGCAGTTTGTACCGGGAAAGACAGGAAGATAAACAAGAGGTTGTTTTCTATGTTTACAATGTGTGATTTTAAAATCCTTTTCAATATTAGCATCAATAGATTCAATCTCACCGATGAAAACAGCATTATTGAAACTTAATTCTTCTTTTGTTTCAACAATCATACTACCATAGTTGAGATCAAAAGTATTAGGTATATTGTCTATATGCCGAATAATAGCTTTATTACCTGCTGCACATTTTTCAAGAGCTTCAGTAATACCTCCAAAACCAAGAGCATAAGAAGAAACAATAGTACCATTTTGAATTTTCTGCAAAACATAATCCCAATTTTTGCGCAATTCATCAATATTGGGCATGAAATTATCCAACGGATGATGTTCAATAAGGTATATCTTATTGCCACGATGTTTGAATTCCGGGCTTATAACATTGTTGGCATCAACAGTGGTGACACCAAAAGCAATAAGTGTAGGAGGAACATTGATGTTTTCAAAACTACCACTCATGGAATCTTTGCCTCCAATAGATGGCAAACCTAATTCAATTTGCATCTTTAATGCACCTAGTAATGCACTCAGCGGTTTACCCCAACTATGAGCATCATCTGTCATGCGTTCAAAATATTCTTGATAAGAGAAACGCATATATTTCCAATCAGCACCGCAAGAAACAACTTTCGTACAAGCTTCTATCACAGCATATGCTGCCCCGTGATACGGACTCCATTTACTTATGATAGGGTCATAGCCATATGCCATCACACTTGCAGTATCTGTATATTCATTAACGGGAAGTTTTTGCACCGATACTTGTGTTGGGGTAAGTTGATATTTTCCACCATAAGGCATCAGCACCGTTGAGCGCCCAATCGTAGAATCAAAATGTTCTATTAAATTCTTTTGTGAACGTACATTAAGCGAATTCATCACCGATGCATTTTGTTTGAAAGGTGCATCATTGTGTATTGTCTCAATAATGGCTTTTGCATAATGTTTTGCGCCTGCACTATCTATAAACTTACGTGAGATATTGACAACAACTTCATTGTTGTAAAACATCTTCATACGGCCACTATCTGTGACATCAGCTACATGGGTAGCTTCAATATTCTCTTCAGCACAATACAATAAAAATTTTTCCTTGTCTTTTTCTTGGATAACAACGGCCATTCGTTCTTGTGATTCGCTAATGGCGAGTTCTGTAGGGGTAAGTCCAAGGTATTTGATTTTCACACGGTCAAGATAGATATCAAGACCATCTGCAAGTTCACCAATAGCAACACAAATACCACCGGCACCGAAATCATTGGATTTTTTTATCATCCTTGTTACCTCTGGTCGGCGGAAGAGATGCTGAAGTTTGCGTTCTTCAGGTGCATTACCCTTCTGCACTTCACTGCCACATGTTTCTAGTGAAGCTTTTTTATGCGTTTTGGAACTACCTGTAGCACCACCGATGCCGTCACGACCTGTGCGCCCGCCAAGCAGAAGAATGATGTCGCCAACAATAGGAGACTCCCTACGTATGTTCTCTGCTTTGACAGCACCAACTACAGCACCAACTTCAAGACGCTTGGCAATAAAATCTGGATGATATATTTCACGGACATGTGTTGTGGCAAGTCCTATTTGGTTGCCATAACTTGAAAATCCATGAGCCGCCTTTTTACTTATTACTTTTTGTGGAAGTTTTCCACTGAGCGTTTCACTAATAGAAGCTTCAATGTTCCCTGCACCAGTTACTCTCATTCCCTGATAAACATAGGCACGTCCAGATAAAGGGTCGCGTATGGCTCCACCAAGGCATGTTGCCGCGCCACCAAAAGGCTCTATTTCGGTAGGGTGATTATGAGTTTCATTTTTGAATTGCAGTATCCATTTTTCTTTTTTCCCTTCAACATCAACATCAACATAAATACTGCACGCATTGTTTTCCTCACTTTCTTCTAAATTATCAAGAATACCTTTCTTTTTTAGATATTTAGCCCCAATAGTTGCTAAATCCATTAAACAAAGACTTTCTTTTTCTCTGCCAAGTTCTTTTCTAATGGAATAATAAAGATGGAGAGTGTCTTCTATTTCTTCTTTCATGAACGATGGCTCAATCATGATGTCTTCTAACTCAGAAGTAAAAGTTGTATGACGACAGTGATCACTCCAATAAGTATCAAGAATGCGAAGTTCTGTTTCTGTTGGATTCCGTCTCTCTTTTGTGAAATATTTTACAACTTCATTTAGATCTTCTGCGTTCATCGCCAATCCCCATTTTTTGCAAAAATCATCAAGAGCCTTACCTTGTATGTTGCAGAATCCATTAAGTTGAACTGAAGGTTTTATCTTGACATCAAGACTATTGTTGAGAATGGACAAATCTTTCTCCCTTGATTCCACCGTGTTAATACAGTATTGTTTTATTGTTTTGAGATTGGCATCACTAATTTCATCATCAAAAATCAACAAACGGCTACTGCGAATATCTATTTTGGCGTCGGGATCAATAAGATGTACACAGTCAATAGCCGATGAAGCTCTTTGGTCAAATTGTCCAGGCAGATATTCTATGGCAATAATTTTAGCGGTTCTTATATCAATATCAGAGATTTCATCTGTTACGATATCTGTTACAATTTCACCAAATACCGTATAACGGCACTTTTCTAGTAATTCGGAAGTAAATCCAAAAAGATCATATACATTAATATATCGAAAGCTTTTGATGTTGAGCGACAAATTTTCCATCAGTTCCTTCATTAGACTATTTGCTTCTATCCGAAACTGTGGTTTTTTCTCGACAAAGATTCTTTTATTCATATTGCACTGGCATCTTATGGTTTAGAATATCGTCTGTATCCAAGATTATAATTAAATTTCAATTAATTCGTTTTCAATCTTTTCGGTTTGTTTCTTACGAAAATCAATAAGTTTTTCCATCAACATATCATTTTGTAATGCCAATATCTCAACGGCAAGGAGTGCCGCATTCTTTGCACCATTGATAGCAACAGTTGCAACTGGTATGCCTGATGGCATCTGTACTATGGACAATAGAGAATCCAAGCCATCAAGTGTCTTTGACCTTATAGGTATTCCAATAACAGGAAGTGTAGTCAATCCTGCTGTAACCCCAGCCAAATGAGCAGCTCCGCCAGCTCCGGCAATGATAATGTCCAAACCTCTTGCTTTTGCACTTTCAGCCCATTTTATCAACAGATGCGGTGCACGGTGTGCACTTATTACTTTTACTTCCGTTTCAATTCCAAATTCTTTTAGCGTTTCCCATGAAAGACGCATAACTTCCATGTCGCTTTTTGAACCCATTAGTATCCCTACTTTCATAGTTTTCTCAAAAAATAATAGCGGCAAATCCGCTATTATATAAGTGTTTTATTTTTCAAAGAATAATTGTGATAAAGTCATTGGTTCTATGTATTGACCATTTTTATATACACGCATGTTGCCTGAAGCTATTTCGTCTATTAGCATGACATTTCCTTCTTTGTCATAGCCAAATTCAAACTTTATGTCATAGAGCACTAGACCTCGCTCCTTAAGTTCATCAGCAACAATTTGTGTTATCTGCTGTGTTTGTTTTTTTATTGCGTGATATTGTTCATGTGTCATCACACCAAGTTCAATGAGACCATCTTCTGTAACAAGGGGGTCACCAAGTGCATCGTTTTTGAACGTCATTTCAACATAGGCCGACAAATCAGACCCTTCTTCAACATAGTCCTTGTATCGACGATAGAAACTTCCGACAGCCTTATGACGACATATTACTTCAAGACCTTTACCAAAAACCTTAGCAGGCAACACCTCCATTGTAATATTAGCGAGATCTGCTTTTACATAGTGGGTTTTTATGCCTTTGGCATTTATTTTTTCAAAGAAATAAATAGACATACGCAAGTTAACCTCTCCCACTCCTTTTATTGTCAGTCCAACAGAGTTTTCTCCTGGATCAAATACACCATCTTTCCCGGTACAGTCATCTTTGAATTTCAATAGATAGTTCCCGTTTTCAAGCGAAAAAACATCTTTTGTCTTTCCTGTATATTCTAGTTTCATAATGTGTTGATTAATTATATTATAAAATAGCTTTTATTCCCACTCAATTGTTGCAGGTGGTTTTTTTGAGATGTCATAAACTACCCGATTCACACCTTGTACCTTATTAATGATGTCATACGATACATTATCAAGAAACTCATACGGCAAATGTGCGCATTCTGCGGTCATTGCGTCTGTGGAGTGGACTGCGCGAAGTACAATAGTATATTCGTATGTCCTTTCATCATTTGATACACCGACGCTTTGAATAGGGAGTAAGATAGTTGCTGCTTGCCATACTTTGTCGTAGAGTTGGGCATTTCGTAATGCATCAATAAAGATTTTATCTGCGTCTTGCACTATGCGTACTTTTTCCTTTGTGATAGCACCAAGAATACGAATTCCGAGACCTGGTCCTGGAAAAGGATGACGTCCAAGATGTTCTGTATCCATACCAAGCACTTTACCTACTTTTCTTACTTCATCTTTGTAGAGCATACGCAAAGGTTCTACAAGTTTGAAGTTCAAATCTTTAGGAAGTCCTCCTACATTATGATGTGATTTAATCGTTTTTGAATTTTTGTTTTGCGATTCAATAACATCAGGATAGATGGTGCCTTGTCCAAGCCATTTAGCATCAACAATCTTACTGGCTTCTTCGTTGAATATTTCAATATAGTCTCTACCTATAATTTTTCTTTT
>JAZLJQ010000020.1:0-2591 GCA_045617965.1 Prevotella sp. | reverse complement strand
CTGTCCGGTAAAAAGAAAAACGCCCTCCCTTGCATATGCACAATTTGCCATCCGAGAGATTTGCCTGGAGGGCAATATCTTAGGACTCCGCGTAGCGCCTGAGCCTTGCGAAGAACCGGGGGCAACGCCCTCGGATATTCGGACATACAGATCTTTGCTGCCTGGAGGGCAGTACACTACCTACACCCTCTGGCTCACCGCCCCTGTTACTGATGCGTCAGCATCCGGCATCAAAGAGCTTATATCCCCTATCCTCTCCCGCCACCGTATCAAGCCTTTACTCTCTCCTTTGCCAAAAGAATTATTGGCAAAATAATATCAATCACTTAACATCCACAACACAAAAAGCGACCCCAGCGACGTTCACACGCCACTGGGGTTTTATCTTTAAAATCTTTTGAAATTATGAGAGTTTTACCCCTCAATGATTGGTGCAAAATTACGAATTTTCATTCAAAACACCAAATATATTTACTTAAATATTAAATTTGCGCACGGAAATTATTACTCCTTGTACTCCTTTAATATTAACGCTTAAAAATCATCATCGCTCTCTGCCATTTTCTTTATATACCTGGAAAGAGAGAATATAGTGTTCTCAATAGCATTTCGGTAAGGCTTTGCAAGGTTTTCCCAACCGATATTTGAAAGGTTGGAGTTAAAGTCATAACCCTCACGTGTGTGCATCTTCATCCATCCGAACTTAGAGCTCATCACGTCGAGCGTCCAGTCTGTCTTATACTCCGTCATCTTCACACGGAAACGTCCCTCCTTGCATTGGATCGTCATTTTCCAAGTCTGTGTGCCATACCATCGAGCCCGATTCTCCAGCATGATGCCTTCAACCTTCAAAGGCATAGTGAAGTTCACCATGAGCATTCCTTCTGCCTTATCCTCAATCTGCTTTATCTGGTTGTACTGCTTCACGTTCTCGGCAAGCCACATCCTGCACCATTTCCACAGCACATCAGCCTTATCGTCATACTCCATGACATACGATGCGTCACCTGTCGTTTCATCAATCTTCATATTAGACATCGAAACAACCTTGCCATTATTTACCTTACACATTTCCACCGTCTGTGGAATACTGTCATTCGCCTGAGCGAATCCGTTCACCCATGCTATCACGCAGATAGCAATAATGAAAATCCTTTTCATATTCATGTTTATATAAAGCTATGATGTGATAGTCTTATTATTGAATGCTGTTTCTTTTAATCCAATTACGTACAGCACTTTCGTGCAAAGCAATCAATCCAGTTTGTTCTTCCTGCTGGAATAGAACTGCTTGTTTGCCTTTCTTTGGTCCCAACTTACCATTGTCATTTGTGATTATACAGTTCAATCCCTTAGTTACTCCACCTTTCTTGCCACCGATGGCGGTGATGATAGCTTCAAGTTCTTTCTTTTTTGCTTCGTTTTCTAATCCTGATATACAGAACTTCTTGCCCTCAAATGAGAAATTGTCTGTCAGCACTTCATCATTGAATATCAAATCTTCATTCTTTGTAGGTGAAAAACGATTTGTATTTTCCTTCTTGCGGTCACTATATGATACGTATGTTTCGGTATGTAGCCATTGCATTATATTTATTTTTGTTTGCATTGCAAAAAACAACTCAGCACACATTTCTGCATCGTCTTTTGCATTATGAACTTTATTACGGATTAATCCTGTTGTTTCGTTAATAAGTTCCTGCAAATCACCCTTGTGATAAACATTCTCACCGATTTCCTTAGTGTCTATATACCCATTTTCATATAAATGCGGTAGATCATACGTTTTCTCTATATTGTAGATGTAGTTTATGTCTGCACTCACATTGTGGCAGACAAGAATACAATCTTTGACAAATTCTACCATTTTGTCCCAGAGTTCCGTAATAGTAGGCGCATTCGCCAGTTCACTTGCAGATATGCGGCTTGTCAAATTTTTCCTTGCCCAAATGTTAGCATCACACTGTGGATTGATAAGCGAGCATAGTTCGTCAACTTTATCTTTGCCATCATATTTAATCATGGCCACTTCGCATACAGAAGCTTGACTATCGCCCCATTTTTCAAAGTCGATAAATACGTTTTTCATAATAATATTTTTTATAAAGTTAATAGATAATCTCTCTAAACTCAAAAAAACAGAAAAGCTACTGCGAGCAGTATGCAATTAAGTTTCTGACCCCTCAATTATAAAAACTATAAGGAGTTCCTTGAAAAGTGTATGCTTTAGAATAAGCAAACTACTATAAGTAATAATTTGAAAAATGTGTTCATAATCCAGACTAAACGCATTATAATTCCAGATAGAAGTTGTTAATTAATTGCTGCAGGTATTCGTCACTGAGGGCAGCTCTTTGCTTTTTTCTTCTCATAGGAATTTTCTTTCCGCCATTATCATCATTATCAAGTATGGCTATTGCCATTTTTGTGATGAGGGAGAAGTTCGTGGCTGCATTTTTACGTTTTCTTGCATTATCTTCTTGGAAATCCACATCAAGTCTCCAGTGTAGCCCGTTCTCTACTCCCCAATGCTCTCTACATGCCTTAAGGAAATACTTGGCATTGTCATACAATGAAGAGATGAAGTATCT
>JAZLJQ010000019.1:0-22658 GCA_045617965.1 Prevotella sp. | reverse complement strand
AACGGGAAAAGTAGAAGGTATCAATAACAAGATAAAAGTTATGAAACGCAATGCATACGGATTCAGAGACGACCGATATTTCACTCTTAGGCTTTATGCACTACATGATTGCCGCATCACTCGAAATGTCGGATGAACCTTAATTCTAGTAGTAGATGCCTTAACGAGTTTACAGAAAATAGTTTTGGCATTTTCTTTAAAAATATCTTTTTCTACATCATTATCTTTGACCTCTCTCAGAATTTCTTTATATTTTGCTTTTTCCTCATCACTGAAACTATATGATTCTAGATGGGAATTAATTACGATAATAGTATCTTTTAATGTTTGTATCCAAAAGGCAGATGCTCCATTCCCGACTGATTCCATCGCTATTTTCTGATGTTTTACTATTGGCATCTTACTCATAATAAAAAGATCTGCAGCATTGCTACTTCCAATGTGAGCAGTATCACTATATTGATAGTTTTCACAGCGTTTTAAAAGAATATCATACGGAATGAAAGATGCAGCACTTTCTTGCAAACAAACAATATCTGCATCACTATTTATTACATACTCTAGAATAGGCACGGGAGAAATATCATCTTTTATGTGCCCAAAAGAAAGTGTGTTATAACTTAACACTTTTATTGCATCCTGTGGTGGATCGCTTGGGATGTTTAGAGGACAATAGTCTCTTATTGGACCTGCACACAAAAGCAATCCAAATATAGGTACAAGTGTATATTTCTTACGAATAAATATCCACAATGTTAGAAAGGCAAAATTTATAATAGGAAATATTGGGAAGATAAGTGTTATCGTAGACATTCTTGGCCATCGTATAGGATCAAAATATCCTCCATACCCTATTACCAACATCGCAAGAATAAATACGATATTCAAGAATAAAATAATGCAACAAGTCAAATTGCCTACTTTATTTACAGCATTTCTTGATCTACTCGTCATCTGTTTCTAAAGAATCGGCCTATCGGTCCTCTACCATTGAAGAAGTGATTATTGCCTCCCTTTTGCCAATAACGGATAAGTAAAAATCCAAACAACATACCTCCAAGATGTGCAAAGTGTGCTACATTAGAAGAACCATAACTCGTTATTCCCGAGATGAGTTCAATTGCAATATATATAAAAATGAACCATTTTGCTTTTATTGGTATAGGAAGTGGGAATATAAATATTCGCTGTTCTGGAAAAATCATTCCAAATGCAAGCAAGACTCCGTATATCGCACCCGATGCTCCTACCGTAGTCATTAGATTAAGATAAGTATCCATAGATATTATTTCCATACCTATATTTACCGACGTATAGGCATCCATACCCGTCACATAGTATTGGACGAGTTGGACAAGTTCTTGTATGAGCCCGGCCCCTATCCCACAAGTCATGTAATAAGTAAGAAAACGTTTAGGTCCCATAACACTCTCGATTGTTGCCCCAAACATCCACAAAGCAAACATATTAAAGAAAATATGCGTAAATCCTGCATGGCAGAACATATATGTTACAAACTGATACAAATGGAAATGCGAAGCCTTAAAGAAATGCAGGCCAAAAATATCGTTTAAGTCAATACCTCTTTGCTCAAATACGAATAATGCAAAAAATGCGATAATATTTATTATCAGCAAATTTTTAGTGATGGTTGGAATATTGCGCATATTTTTTGATTTTATTTTGTTTTATTATTAACAAATATTGTGCCGATAATTATTTGGACGTATTGATTATTGCATCGATACGTCCAAACGATTTTGATTTCCTTTCTTTAGAAAACCATCTAATTTTATGAACCGAATCTTATTGATTCCTTTATGGTTGCTTTCCGATATAAGCCAATATACCACCATCAACATAGAGTACATGACCATTTACGGCATCCGAAGCATGTGATGCGAGGAACACAGCAGGGCCTCCAAGTTCAGACGGATCAAGCCAGCGCCCCGCAGGTGTTTTTGCACAGATAAATGTATCAAAAGGATGACGACTGCCATCAGCCTGACGTTCACGCAAAGGTGCGGTCTGTGGCGTTGCTATATAGCCCGGACCTATTCCATTACATTGGATGTTGTACTCGCCATATTCCGAACATATGTTGCGTGTAAGCATTTTCAAGCCACCCTTAGCTGCTGCATAAGCAGAAACCGTTTCCCGTCCGAGTTCCGACATCATTGAGCAAATATTGATGATTTTACCTTCCTTGCGCGCCATCATCTCTGGTAGGACAGCCGAAGAAACGATATAAGGAGCCACTAAATCAACATCAATAACTTGTTGGAATTCTGCACGTTTCATCTCATGCATAGGGATACGTTTGATGATTCCAGCATTATTTACAAGAATGTCTATTTGCCCCACTTCTTTATGAATTATTTCTACAAGAGCTTTTACATCTTCTTCTTTTGTGACATCACAAACGTAACCATGTACATTTTCTATTCCGGCTTCTTTATAATTCGCAAAACCACGCTCAAGTGCAGTCTCATTTATATCGTTAAATATGATATTTTTTATTCCTGCTGCAACGAATGCCTTTGCGATGTTGAATCCGATCCCATAAGAAGCACCTGTAATCCAAGCGTTCTTACCTTCAAGTGAAAATAGATTTGCCATTTTTATATTTTGTATTATTTTAAATCAATAATCTTTGAGAAGTCTTGATCTCCATAATCAAGGTTTTCGCCACCCATTCCCCAAATAAAGGTATAATTATGTGTTGCAGCAGCAGAGTGTATACTCCATTCTGGTGAAAGTACAGCTTGGTCACCTTTCATCCAAATGTGGCGAGTCTCATCCACTTCGCCCATAAAGTGACAAACAGCTTGATCTTCTGGCACTTCAAAATAGAAATAAGCTTCCATTCTGCGCGAATGGACATGTGCAGGCATAGTATTCCACACGCTACCTGTTGCGAGCTCTGTCATTCCCATTTGCAATTGGCAAGTTGGAAGCACTTGATTTACGAGCATCTTGTTTATATCACGCTCATTGCTCATTTCTAACGAACCCATATGAGCCACAACGGCATTATCTTTCGTCACCTTTTTACAAGGATAAGAGGTATGGGCTGTAGTAGAGTTGAAATAGAATTTTGCAGGTTTCATTTCATCATCACTCATAAATTCTACATCTCTATCACCACTTCCTATGTAAAGAGCCTCTTTATAGCTGAGTTTAAATGTTTCTTCTCCAACTTTTATGGTACCACTTCCACCTACATTAAAGATACCAATTTCACGGCGTGTAGTAAAGAAAGGAGCTTTTAAAGGATCAATAGCTTCAAGTTTTAAGACCTCTTTTACGGGCATAGCACCACCTACAACCATACGGTCATACATGGAATACACCATGTTCACTTCATCTGCTATAAACACTTCCTCAATGAGAAAATCGCGACGGATGCGCTTTGTGTCATAACATTTTGCGTCTTCAGGATGAGCCGCATAACGAACTTCATAATTAGTTTTCATACTTGTAATGATGAATTTTTATATACAATATTTATTTTCTCTCTTTTGCAAAGTTAGTACAAGCAAAACAAAATGCCAAAAAAAATAAGAACACCATTTATCTGATGTTCTTAAAAACCTCTCTTGTTGTCCTAAGCGGATTCGAACCACTACAAACAGAACCAAAACCTGTTGTGCTACCATTACACCATAGGACAATTCCAAAAGCGAGGGCAAAATTACTGTAAGGTGAGCAAAACACCAAATTTATTTAAAAGAATTAGATAAAATCTTTGAAAAAGATGCTATTGGCAAAGCGAAGTAGAGTCATATAATACAAAAATGTGTTGACTCTGCCATACAAAAAATAGGATTTTTACAAAAAAATGCAGAGCATTGAAAAAAATGTTGTATATTTGCACGCTAATTACGCACGTAAAGAAAACGTAAAGAAAATAATATTTAAATAAAATTTAAAATCATGCAAAACAAAGGAATTGTAATGTTTATTGCATTCGCTCTAGCGTTAGTATGTATCTTCTATCTTTCTTTCACTTTTGCGACAAGCCATTATGAAAATAAGGCTGCAGCAATGGGCGAAGAGGCTGGTCAAGAATATCTTGACTCTATTGCAAATGAGAAGGTATGGTTAGGCTATACGTTTAAGGAATGCCGTGAAACTGGTATTGGTCTAGGTCTAGACCTTAAGGGAGGTATGAATGTCATCTTGGAAGTTTCTGTCCCTGACGTTCTTGACATTCTCGCAGACCACAAGAAAGATGCTGACTATTTGAAGGCATTAAGTTTAGCTAAAGAAGAGGCAAAAACTTCTCAAAGTGATTTCGTTACTCTATTTGTCAACGCTTATAAGCAAGTAAAGCCTAATGGGAATTTGGCAGAGGTTTTTGCCACACAACAACTCAAGGGGCAGGTAAGCACTCAGAGTACGGACAAAGAAGTTATTGCAGCTTTAAACAAAGAAATAGAGGCTGCTATTGCCAACTCTTATAATGTTGTTCGTAGCCGTATTGATAAATTCGGTGTTGTACAGCCAAACATCCAAAAGCTTGAAGGGCAACAAGGTCGTATTATGGTCGAAATGCCAGGTATCAAAGAGCCAGAACGTATTAGAAAATTGCTTCAGGGTAGTGCAAACCTTGAATTTTGGGAAACTTTTAACGCATCCGAAATTATTCCTCTTCTCACTCAGCTTGACCAATTATATGCAAATAATGATAAGGTTGTAGAGGACACTACTGCTATAGAAAAGGCTGTTGCCGATACTGTTGTTGCAAAGGCAGATGCAAAGAAGGATCTCGTAGCTTTGCTTGGTAAGGGTGCGAAGGGCATTGTTGCTGATGCAAAAAAGACAGACCTTGAAAGGGCAAAGAAGGAGCATCCGCTTCTCGCTGTATTTCAACCGGCAAATGGGAACTCACTTGCAGTTGTAGGTTATGCTCATTGGAAAGATACTGCCGACATTAACAAAGTCATTTATAGTGATATTGCTAACAAGGTTTTACCTTCAGATGTAAGGCTTCTTTGGGGTGCTACTCCTGCTGATTTCGGTGGCGAAAAGCCAACAGAAATCTTTGAGCTATATGCAATAAAGGTTACCCAAACCAATGGTCGCGCTCCTCTTGAGGGTGATGTTATTACATCTGCTCGCGATGAGTTTGATAATTTTGGTCACCCATCGGTATCAATGAGTATGAATTCAGATGGTGCCCGCCGTTGGGCTCAGCTTACTAAGAACAATATTGGGAAGGCTGTTGCCATTGTCCTCGACAATGCCGTTTATAGTGCACCCCGTGTAAATGGTGAGATTGATGGTGGTAATTCACAGATTACAGGTAACTTTACTATAGAGACCACAAAAGACCTTGCTAATACACTCCAGTCAGGTAAGATGCCTGCTCCTGCACGCATTGTACAGGAAGAAGTTGTAGGTCCGTCACTCGGTCAAGCTTCAATCAATCAAGGTATCATGTCATTCATTATTGCGTTTGTATTGTTGATGATTTTCATGATTTGTCTCTATGGCTTTATTCCAGGTATGGTTGCCAATACAGCTTTGTTGCTTAACTTGTTCTTCACTCTAGGTATTCTCACTTCATTCCAAGCTGCATTGACGATGCCAGGTATTGCCGGTATCGTATTAACTCTTGGTATGGCGGTTGATGCCAATGTGCTCATCTATGAACGTACTAAGGAAGAGCTTCACGCAGGCAAGAATACTCGCCAAGCACTTGCTGCAGGTTATAGTAATGCTTTCTCTGCAATCTTTGACTCTAACCTTACTTCCATCATTACTGGTGTCATTCTCTATCTGTTTGGTACAGGTCCTATCCGTGGATTTGCCACTACATTGATTATCGGTATTGTTATTTCATTCTTCACAGCTGTATTCTTGACTCGCCTTGTTTACGAGCGTCAAATGAAGCATGACAAGTGGCTAGATCTCTCGTTTGTTACTCCAATGTCAAAAGGCTTTATGCAGAACATGAATATCAAATTCATGAGCAAAGGAAAGAAGGTTTCTATCATCGTTGGTATATGTGCCGTTATCTGCATCATCAGTTTTGCTGTACGTGGAATGAGCAAGAGTATTGACTTTACTGGTGGGCGCAATTATGTTGTAGTATTTGAAAAGGCCGTTGAGCCAGAAGCAGTTCGTGTAGCATTAGAAAACACCTTTGAAGGTGCAAACACATCTGCCATTGCCCTTGGTACAGATCATAAGACTATCCGTATTTCTACCAACTATAAGATTGAAGAAAATGACCCATCTGTTGATGGTCAAGTTGAAGAAGGCTTGTTCAACTCGTTATTGAGTGCAGGTCTCACTTCTCAAAAAGACTTTGAGACTTTCAAGGATCCTGATGTCCGCAAGGGTGGAAGTATAATTTCTTCTACTAAAGTTGGTCCTTCAATTGCAAAGGACATCACCTACGGAGCAATCATCTCCGTCATTATAGCACTTTTTGCTATCTCCCTATATATCTTGTTGCGTTTCCGTAATGTAGCATTCTCTGTAGGTTCCATGGTAGCCTTGTCCTTTGATACGCTCTTCGTACTTGGAATATATTCTCTCTGTTGGGGTTGGATGCCATTCTCATTAGAGATTGACCAAACATTCATTGGTGCTATCCTAACTGTTGTTGGTTATTCTATCAACGACAAGGTGGTGGTATTTGACCGTATGCGTGAGAACTTGAAACTCTATCCTAACCGTGAACGTTTCACTTTGTTCAATGAGTCGTTAAATCAGACGTTGGCACGTACTATCAACACGTCCTTAACTACGTTATTAGTATTGTTGTGTATCTTCTTCATCGGTGGTCAGAGCATTCGTTCATTCGCATTTGCGATGATCCTCGGAGTCATCTTTGGTACTCTGTCTTCCATTTTCATCGCATCACCTACTGCTTATCAAGTTCTTGATAAAAGTGCTAAGAAGGCAAGGGGTTAAAAATATGAAAACTATAGGGCTCCTATAGTTCAATGGATAGAATAAATCTCTCCTAAAGATTAGATCCCAGTTCGATTCTGGGTAGGAGTACCTCAGTATAAAATCAACCCATTGTAATCAAGTATATTACGATGGGTTGTTTTTATTCTCTTACACCTTATTATATATAGAAAGAATGGGAGAAATAAAAATAGTGAGTAAAATTTCTATTCCACAGTTCCTACTTTTGTCGTTTTAGTATATTGTATGGTTTTCACCTATTCTTAAGTACAAATCCTTTACAAAAAGAGGCATTGATATATATGTCGCATGAGTAAATGAGTTATAAGAAAATATCAAAATTGATACCACGATTTTGTCACATTAAAACTTCATTTTCCATCTTTGTTGGGAATGAATTATCAACAAGCGCATTATAGGATGTTAATGCATGCGTTTGAAGAGCTCAACACATGCGTTTGAAAGAGCCAACACATGCGTTTGAAAGAGCCTATAACAAAAAACATCCATATGATCATCTATAAAAGAACTATAACAATTGTTCTATTTGCTAATGAGATATTCTAGTAAAGACAATAATAGAACTTATTAGCATTTTGACAAAAGAACCGACTCAAATATTTTGTTGTATTTATCTGTCCTTTATATGTCATATTTAACATTCTTTATTTTTTAGACTTTAATTGTATATACCTCACTAAAAAATTTATTATCTTTGCTCAATAAATGAATTAAAATTGTTTTAAACAAAAATAAGTAAACAATATAATAAGCATCTATGAGTTTGTCAACAAAAATAAAGAAGAAGATAATAAAAGCTGCCACTAGGTATTTCAGCCGCTCGGCTTTACCATATTGGGCAGTATTATTGTTCGATAGCTTAATAGTACTTCTATCAATGCTTCTTGCTCATGCCATCAATTGTGGAGCAGTAAACATGTTGGAGAATTTTTGGCCTATCACGTTGGCATTTTGCGTTTATATGGTATGTTTTTTTATTGGCTTCAAATTATTCCATACTTATACCGGAGTATTACGCTATTCCTCATTCTATGACTTAGCTCGCATAACTTATGCCATGATTTTTGGATCTATTGCGGCATTAATAATTAGGCGCTTATTAAACTTCGACCTATATTTTACTGCAGTCAGTGTGAGTGATTTGCTTGTAGGCTCAATAATCGCCACATTTATAATGTGGTTCTCCAGAATGTTTGTAAAAGTAGCGTACGACTTACGAAATAGATCTGAAAATAGAACTAGCATAATGATTTTTGGCACAAAAGAAGGTGGTGCCGGACTCGCAAAAAGTATTCGCGAACAACATACTTCTTCTTATCGAGTTGAAGGTTTCATCACACAGTTACCAGATATGGTAGGGCACACACTAATGAATGCAACCGTAATTGCAGCAACTGATGAAAAATTATGGACTTTCATAGACGAACATAATATCCGTGCCATACTTATTAGCCCACTTGTGCAGGACTTTTTCGTTAATAATTGTCAAACAATGATTGACAAATTTATTGCTAAAAAGATAAAAATTCTTATGATTCCTACCGAACAAGAGTGGGATGGAAAGAGTCGTCTCAGCCATAAATCTCTGCGTGAAGTTAGTGTTGAAGACTTGATGCCTAGGGAGAAAATAGAAGTTAATATGCAAGCTATCGGTGAGATGCTACATGGGAAACGCATACTCATTACCGGTGCCGCAGGTTCAATAGGTAGCGAAATAGCACGACAAACAGCCAAATTAAATCCTGCAGAACTAGTTCTCATTGACCAAGCGGAAACACCAATGCATGATATCCAATTGATGATGGATTCTCAATACTCCAAAGTCAAAATAGAAAGCATAGTTGGATCAATATGCAACGAAACACAGATGGAAGCAATTTTTAAGACCCATCAGCCAGAATATGTATTCCATGCAGCTGCATATAAGCATGTCCCAATGATGGAGGATAATCCTGCAATGGCAGTACAAAATAATGTATTTGGCACACACGTTATTGCCGACTTAGCTGTGAAATATGGTACGAAGAAATTCGTTATGATTTCTACAGACAAGGCTGTTAATCCTACAAATGTTATGGGATGTTCAAAACGTATCTGTGAGATATATTGTCAGAGTTTGAATGCCCACCAACACACCACACAATTCGTCACCACACGTTTTGGAAATGTATTAGGATCTAGTGGTTCGGTAATTCCAATATTCAAAGAACAAATCTTAAGAGGTGGCCCCGTAACAGTCACTCATAAAAATATTATCCGCTATTTTATGCTCATTTCTGAGGCTTGCCGACTCGTTCTTGAAGCAGGTACAATGGGACATGGAGGAGAGATTTTTGTTTTTGATATGGGCGAACCTGTACGCATAGCAGACCTTGCACAACGTATGATAGACCTCATGGGGGCACAAGATGTAAAGATAATTTATACAGGACTGCGTTTCGGCGAGAAACTTTACGAAGAAGTACTCAACGATGAAGAACAGACAAAACCTACTCATCATCCAAAAATAAAAATTGCTACTGTTCGCGAATATCCTTATGAAGCAGTACTAAGAAACGAAAAAGAACTCTATGAACTTAGCTTTGGATATGACGACATGAGCATCGTAAGAAAAATGAAAGAAATTGTGCCTGAATATATAAGCCAAAATTCAAAGTACGAAATTCTTGATAAAAAATAAAAAGAGTCCAACTTTAATAAGTTTGACTCTTCCGCGCTCCAGGATGGGCTTGAACCAACGACCCCCTGATTAACAGTCAGGTGCTCTAACCAACTGAGCTACTGAAGCAATAAAATTCTACTATCTTGCGATAGCGGATGCAAAGTTAAGAAACATTTGAATTTCAACAATAATAATAGGTAAAATTTAGTATATTTTAACATATGAAAATCTTTAGATATTTTGCTTTTTTGATAGCGGGGTTTATTAGTTTAAGTGGTAATGCGCAAAATGTAACATCACATAATTTTGAAGTGATGAAGCATTTGGACATCTTTAATGTACTATATAAAAATCTTGATTTAATGTTTGTTGATACTCTAAATGCTGAGCAAGTCATAGGTAGTGCCATAAAAGGGATGTTATCGCAAATGGACCCATACACAGAGTATTTCCCAAATGAGAACGCCTACAAAAAGGGGATGACAGGTGCCTATGCAGGTATGGGAGCAACCGTACATTATAGTTTTACACACAAATCCGTAGTTGTGGACCAACCATTTGAAGATTCTCCTGCTTCTAAAGCAGGCTTAAAGAAAGGAGATGTCATTCTAGCTGTTGACAAGGAAAAAATGGAAGGCAAGGAGCTATCTTACGTCACCTCACATTTGCGCGGAGAAGCAGGCACAACCTTTTTATTAAAGATTCGCCGAAACGGAAAAGTATTAAGTAAAAAGATAACACGTGCTACTATAAAACAACAACCAACAATACCATTTTTTGGTATCCGTGAAGGCGATATAGGTTATCTTAACTTGTCTTCATTCGTAGAGAATGGTTGTGCAAAAGAAGTACGCTGTGCATTAGCGCAAATGAAGAACGATGGAGCACGCTCGTTTGTCATTGACCTTCGCGGCAATGGTGGTGGACTTGTAAACGAGGCGGTAGATATGGTAAACATTTTTGTTCCTAAGGGTCTAGAAATCGTAAATACCAAAGGCAAATTACCGCAAGCTAGTAACACATATAAAACAACCATGGAGCCACTTGACACTATTTGCCCTGTGGTAGTTTTGGTAAATGATGGCTCAGCATCTGCTTCAGAGATTGTTTCTGGTGCACTACAAGACTTGGATCGTGCAGTAATCATTGGACAGCGCACCTTTGGTAAAGGCCTTGTTCAGCGTCCTATAGATCTACCCTATGGAGGCAATCTTAAACTTACAATAGGCAAATATTACATCCCATCAGGACGTTGCATACAAGAGCTTTCATATAATCGCTCAGATAAGGCAAAGTTTGTAAAAGACGAGATTCCGGACTCACTAACCAATGCTTTCCTTACCCATCACGGCAGAACTGTAAGAGACGGACGAGGCATTATGCCAGATATTAAAGTCCTACCTGATACAATATCAAATGTTGCTATATATCTTTCAGAAATAGTCGATTCTACCGATACTTTCTTTGATTGGGTATGCAATTATTGTAATAATCATCCACAAGTAGCTTCACCATCAGAATTTACAATTACTGAAAAAGAATATGAAGAGTTTTGCAATAAATGCGTAAAAAATAATTTTAAGTATGATCGTATTACTGGCGAAATGCTTAAAAAACTCAAGGAGACAGCAAAAGCAGAAGGTTATTACGAGGCAATAAGTACAGAGATTGCCACCCTTGAGAATAAACTAAACCACAACCTACGTGATGACCTTCACAAACATAAGGATGAAATAAAGGAATTACTTGCATCAAACATAATTACTTATTATTATGGTCAACGAGGAGCATTAGAGTTCTTATTGCGTTATGATAAAGCCTTCAATGAAGCTGTAAAACTACTACATACAGAAGGAGCATACGAAAAAGTTCTTGCGCCTATTGCAAACGAGAAATAAACAACCTAAAAGAAATTACTATCCCCACACACAAAAAAAAGATTAAAAAGATGAAACAAAGTATTAGTACAATCGTTGCTCTTCTGATGATAACTGGAGTCAATGCTGAAAAAGTAAGTAGCCCTGACGGACGTTTGAGCGTTGAATTGAATATGAATGAGGGCAAACCTACTTATAACGTTTTTTACGATGCAAAACCAATGTTGTTGGCTTCACCTCTTGGTATAGAAACTAATGAGGGAGACTTTTCAATAGGTCTAAAACAGAAGAGCATTACTAGTGGTCGTCGTGCAGAGAAATATACACTCAAAAAGGGAAAATGTTTAGAAGTAAACTATGAGGCAACCACACTTACTTGGACATTAGAAAATAAAGATGGATTGAGCATAAATATACTATTCTGCGTCAGCAATAATGATATTGCTTTCCGTTATGAGATTCCAATGCTCAAACAGCGCGCATGCATCAAGATTGAAAAAGAATCAACAGGTTTTCGCTTTCCAAATGGCACTACAACATTTCTCACTCCTCAAAGCCATGCGATGATTGGATGGCAACGCTCAAAGCCAAGCTATGAGGAAGAATATGGCTATGACACACCCATGGCAAACAATTCATTTTACGGCCATGGATATACATTCCCATGCCTTTTCCGAATAAATAATGATGGTTGGGTATTGATAAGTGAAACTGGTACCGACCGCAACTATTGCGGTTGTCGTTTGAGTGACAACAAAGAAGGTAACCTATATACAGTTGAATTCCCTATGCTTGAAGAGAATAATGGCAATGGTACTGTTTCTCCAGCATTCTCCCTTCCAGGCAACACACCTTGGCGCACAATTACTATTGGCAACACATTAAAACCAATAGTCGAAACAACTGCACCTTGGAATACAGTAAAAGAACTATATCCTGCTCATGAAGCAATTGCTAAAACGGATTTTGGCAAAAGCACTTGGAGTTGGATTCTATGGCAAGATGCTAGTATGAATTGGGAAGATCAAGTACAGTTCATCAATCTTGCTCACAGCATGGGCTATTCATACATTCTCATTGATGCAGGATGGGATAAACAAATAGGTTATGAAAAAATGGAAGAACTTATCCAATATGCCCAATCGCAAAAAGTTGATGTTTTTCTTTGGTATAGTAGTAGTGGCTACTGGAATGACATTGTCCAAAGTCCTATTGATGTTATGGACAACCCTATTGCTCGCAAACGCGATATGACTTGGATGCAACGCCTTGGCGTAAAAGGTATAAAAGTTGACTTTTGGGGGGGGGACAAGCAAGAAACAATGCGTCTATATGAAGATGTGTTTGTTGATGCTAACGAACACGGGCTTATGGTCATCTGTCATGGTTGCACTCTACCACGAGGTTGGGAGCGTATGTTCCCCAACTATGTAGGCAGTGAAGCTGTATTGGCTTCTGAAAATCTAATTTTTAGTCAACACGCCTGTGATATAGAAGCCCTAGCGACCGCTACGCACCCTTTCATTCGCAATACAGTAGGATGTATGGAATGGGGAGGAACATTTCTTAATCGAGTTATGGGACGCGACAACAAATATGGTAACAAGCGTCGTACTACCGACTGTCACGAACTTGCTCAAGCGATTCTTTTCCAAAACCCTATACAAAATTTCGCTATCACCCCCGAAAATCTTAAGCCGCAAATAGAAGGTGGCGCGCCAAAGATTTGTGTAGATTTTATGAAAGATGTTCCAACCATTTGGAATCGGACATTATTCGTTGACGGATATCCAGGTAAGTTCGTTGTTCTTGCTCGTCAGCACAATAATACATGGTATATTGCAGGAAATAATGCGGAGAAAGAAAAAAAGACTCTCACTCTTGACTTAAGTGAGATTTTCAAGAAAGGTGACACTGCACTTCTTTATCATGACCTTGATAATCGTGAGCCACAAAAAGAAGAAATAAAAATTTCTAATCCCAAAAAAGTTAAAGTGAGTATACCACATGACGGCGGTTTTGTCATCGTTTCTCTTTGAAGAAACTTTGAATAATCTCACTACATTCTTTTTCTAGCACACCACATGTGATTTCGGTTTTTGGATGCATTGCTTTTGGAGCCAGTAAGTTATAGCCACGTTTTTCATCAGATGCTCCATATACAACACGAGATATTTGGCTCCAACCTATTGCGCCAGCACACATCACGCATGGTTCTAATGTAACATAAAGTGTACAACCTTGCAAATATTTTCCTCCTAAAAAAGACGTTGCAGATGTAATAGCTTGCATTTCTGCATGAGCTGTCGTATCATTAAGTGTTTCAGTTAGATTATGTGCTCTTGCTATGATTCTATTTTGACATACTATTACGGCACCTATCGGGACTTCGCCCTCTTGAGCCGCTTGTTCTGCCTCAAATAGAGCCTTACGCATAAAAACCTCGTCCTGTTTAGTCCACATATTCGAAGTCTTCTATGTCATCTATCCCCTCAACTTCTGCATCATCATCCTTATAGTCAAGTGCGTCATCATCAAAAACAAGCCCTTTTACCTCTAGGTTACGATGAACAAGCATCTCATCATCAATAATATGCTGCAACTTATTGCTTTCATTATTGAGTTCAAGCCAAAGAATATCTTTCAGTTCATCAAGTCCCTTTTGTGCCACAGACGATATAAAAACTGTAGGCACATCATTAGGCAAAGTCTCACGAAGCATCGCTATTAGTTCCTCGTCCAAAAGGTCGCATTTTGTGACAGCAAGCACGCGATGTTTGTTAAGCATTTCAGGATTGAATTTATTTAGTTCATCAAGCAATATTTCATATTCTTTTTTTATATCGTCTGTATCGCTCGAAACCATAAACAATAAAAGTGAATTGCGTTCAATATGCCGCAAGAATCTTGTCCCCAACCCCTTTCCTTCGCTAGCTCCTTCAATGATGCCTGGAATATCAGCCATAACAAAAGATTTGTTGTCACGATAAGCTACAATTCCTAGCGACGGCTCAAGTGTAGTAAAAGGATAATTAGCAATCTTTGGCTTAGCGGAAGATAATGAGGATAATAATGTACTCTTGCCTACATTTGGGAATCCTACAAGACCTACATCCGCAAGCAATTTCAGCTCCATAACCACAGTCATCTCTTGCATAGGCTCACCTGGCTGTGCATAGCGCGGTGCTTGGTTTGTTGCCGTGCGAAACTGGAAATTTCCTAATCCACCACGTCCTCCTTTCAATAGCATTACTACTTGCCCGTCTTCAGTAACATCACAAATGTACTTTCCCGTTTCTGCATTATAGACTATCGTCCCACATGGCACATCTATATATATGTCTTTACCATCTGTACCATGGCATTTGTCGCGTCCACCATTACCGCCATGTTCTGCAAAAATGTGGCGTTGATATTTTAGGTGAAGCAAAGTCCAAAAATTATGATTCCCACGAAGATATATATTTCCTCCACGCCCACCATCGCCACCATCAGGTCCACCATTAGGCTGATATTTCACATGGCGAAGGTGCATGGAACCTTTACCGCCCTTTCCAGACCGACAATGTATGCGTACATAATCTATGAAATTTGACTCCACTTATTTTCTTTCCTATTTATTTTTGTGTAGAATCCAAAAACTCAAAAATCTCGCCCAACATTTTTTCTTTAGAACCTTTCCATACAAAAGTATGACGCATTCCCTCCTTATTAAACCATGCTATCAGTGGCTCCGTCTGCTTGTGATAGACTTCGAAACGTGCCTTTATTGTTTCTTCATTATCATCGGCACGTCCTTCTTTTTGCGATCGTGACAAAAGGCGTTGCATCAGCGTATCTGCATCAACGACAAGTTCTATCATACACCCCATTTCGTGTCCTCTAGCTTTCAGCATTTTTTTCAATGCTTCTGCCTGTGGGATAGTACGAGGAAAACCATCAAAGATTATACCTTGGTCTTCATTTTGTTTGTCATATACATTGGCAAGTATTTTAATAATCAACTCATCTGGAACAAGATCGCCTTTATCAATAATCTCGGCCACCTTTTCCCCCATTTCTGAACCGCTCGCTATTTCTGCACGTAGCACTTCTCCTGTTGAAATATGACTCATGCCGTAACGCTGTTTTATCTCAGCACTATATGTACCCTTCCCCGACCCTGGAGCACCAAAGATAATTATATTTTTCATTTCGTTGGTTGTATTTAGTCTTCTTTTAACACATAAATCGCTGGCAAATTTCTGCCTTGTTGATCGTAGTCTAGTCCATACCCTACCACAAAGAGATTTGGGATATTAAATGCCACGTAGTCGGCTTTAATTGGTACTTGCAATTTATCTGGCTTTTGTAGTAGCGTGCATATTCTTATAGATGCCGGATGATGTTCAGCAAGCGTTTTCAGCATTTGCTGCATCGTGAAACCCGTATCTATAATATCTTCAACAATAACGATGTTTCTGCCTTTGATGTCTTTATTGAGCCCTATCACTTCATTCACTACACCGGTAGATGATGTGCCATCATAAGATGCCAATTTCACAAAAGATATTTCGCTCTCTATGGTAATATGCCTGTAAAGGTCTGCAACAAACATAAATGATCCATTGAGTACTGCCAAAAAAAGTGGGTTTTGTGCCACCATATCTCTATTTATTTGGACAGCAAGCTCACTGACACGCTTTTGTATCTGCGCTGCTGTTATCGAAGGCTCAAAGACCTTATCTATCACTTTTATTTCGCTCATATGTTTTTTAATGAGTGCAAAGGTAAAGAATATTTATTACTTTTTTATTTTTTTTGAGTAGTTTTGCGAACGGAAGATGATTTATATTCATTGGCTTTTACTGACAATCTATTTCATCATCTGCTGTGGCACGATGGTGACTGTTATAATGGACAAGAAAGAGCCTGTCAAAACGATGGCTTGGCTTCTCACATTGTTTTTCTTGCCACTATTAGGTTGTGTGCTGTATTTCTTCTTTGGACGCGATTACCGACGACGACGACGTCAAGGTAAAGAACTAGGTATTAATGTTATTCGCAGTGCTCATGAGCGTTGGTGCAGTCAAGGTGATATATATATTCCTACGAAATACAAAGAACTCATTACGATGTTTCATACACAGAGTAATGCTTATGCCTTTGCAGGCAATGATGTAGAGATATTTACTTTTGGCAAAGATTTTTTTTCTCACCTAATAAATGATATTGACACTGCAAAACACCATATACACCTAGAGTTTTTCATTTTTGAGAATGACACTATTGGCTCGCTCATTGCAGAGCATCTCATGCGCAAGGCGCAACAAGGTGTAGAGGTGCGGTTACTTTATGATGATGTCGGTAGCTGGCATGTGTGCAACTCTTTTTGGGAACGTTTGCGCGAAAATGGGGTAGAGGTTCATAGTTTCATGCCAGTAAAATACCCTGCTTTTACTTCAAGAATAAACTACCGTAATCATCGTAAACTTGTAATTATTGATGGTATTGTGGGTTACCTTGGTGGCATGAATGTTGCCGATCGCTATATTGTAGGAACAGGTAAACAGGGATTCCGCGACACTCAGGTGCGCATCACAGGTCGGAGTGTCTATGGTATTCAACAGATATTTCTTACCGACTGGTTCGCTATGGACCATACTATGCTATCGGGTAATAAATATTACCCTCGCAATCTTGATTTCTCTTCTATCGTAGAACAACAATCTCTAATGCAGGTTGTCTCTTCTAGTGCTGGCTCTAGTTGGCCAGATATTGAACAGGGTTATGTCAAAGTTTTGCAGTTGGCCAAAAGATATGTTTATATTGAGTCACCTTATTTTCTGCCTACACAACCCGTGCTATTTGCTATTCAGACAGCAGCCCTTGGTGGCATTGATGTTAGGATTATGGTTCCTGCTAGTTGCGATAATATACTTGTGAGTTGGGCTTCTCATTCTTTCTTGCCAGATATTATTCGTGCTGGTGCAAAGGTATATCTTTACGAGAAGAATACTTTTAACCATTCCAAAGTTCTCATCTCCGATGATGAGATGGCAACTGTGGGTTCTGTAAATATTGATTCACGTTCTTTTGAGACGAGTATGGAAGTGCAAGCCTTTATTTATGATGTGAATATAGCCATTAACTTTCGTAAGATGTTTGAAAATGACATGTGTCATTGCAATCTTGTTGACAAGAGTATGTTGGAGCATCGCAATCTTCTTATTCGTTTTTGGGAATCTATCATCAGGATGCTCTCGCCTTTGCTTTGACTAGGCAAAATTTATCTAGATTCAGCACCATTGGTAACACATTATTATAATACCATTGATTTAAAATTAAAGTACGCGCAAAGTTACTCCAATATTCGTTTGGAATTAACACTCAACCATAATAAGCTACATTGATACTATCATAGAACTCTTCTTTGCGAATTAGGTCCACCACATAATTATATCTATAGTGGCATTGTCGATTTTTATTGACAAATACTTATCATAACTGCGATTATTGGCAATAAGATTTTTCTTATTATCTTTGCGAGAAAAGAACAGAAGCAATCATTTATGAATTTTTTACAACAAGACATACAATACCTACAAGGAATAGGACCGCAACGAAAAAAACTATTCAACTCTGAGCTTAAAATCTTTACTTACGAAGATCTCATCAACAACTTTCCCTATAAACACATCGACCGCACACACATCTTCAATATCCGTGAACTTACTACAGAAATGCCTTATGTACAAGTAAGAGGGCGTATTCTCTCATTTCAGACATTCACCATAGGGCCTCACCGACAACGACTCGTTGCACATCTTTCTGATGGGCATGGAGTGATAGATCTCGTGTGGTTTCAAGGAATAAAATACATACAACGCCAATATCACACCGGCACAGACTACATCGTTTTTGGTAAACCGACAGTTTTTCAAGGGCGCATAAACATCTCTCATCCAGAGATTGAACGAGCAGAGGATGTCAATATTGACAATTTAAACATGCACCCGACATACCACACAACCGAAAAGATGAAAAACGCAGGGGTCACATCGCGACAAATAGGCAAAACCATACAAACCCTACTAGCCAACATCAAAAAGTTCCCAGAAACACTACCCGATTTCATACGTACACGCTTACACTTAATAGACCGTGACACCGCACTACGCAATATACATTTTCCACAAACGACATCCGATTTGGCACAAGCACAACTGAGACTTAAATTTGAAGAGCTCTTCTTCATCCAACTCAACATCATATGTTACGCAAGCCAACAGCGGAACAAATACCGCGGATATACATTTCGCCATGTAGGTGCGATTTTTCATGAATTCTACAACAAACATCTGCCCTTTACACTTACTAGCGCCCAAAAACGTGTGATAAGAGATATAAAGAACGACTGTGCTAGTGGCCGGCAGATGAATCGATTGCTTCAAGGAGATGTAGGCAGTGGTAAAACTTTAGTTGCACTCATGACTATGCTATTAAGCCTTGATAATGGCTATCAAGCATGCATTATGGCACCAACAGAAATCCTAGCCGAGCAGCATTTAACAACTATACACTCACTACTAGGAGATATGCCAGTCCGCATTGAAATATTAACAAGCACAGTGAAAGGGAAAAAGCGCGAGGCGGTAATAAAAGGTCTTGCGGATGGGTCTGTTGACATTCTCGTGGGTACACACGCAATAATAGAGGACTACGTCATATTCCGCAACCTAGGTTTCGTGGTAATAGATGAGCAACATCGCTTTGGTGTAGCACAAAGAGCAAAACTTTGGAATAAAAACAATCATCCACCACATGTATTGGTGATGACCGCAACACCTATTCCGCGTACATTGGCAATGACACTCTATGGCGATCTTGATGTAAGTATCATAGACGAATTACCACCAGGACGCAAACCGGTAAGTACGATACATAAAGATCAGCAGCAAGAGCGAAGTCTTTACAACGGCATCCGCCAGCAGATAAACGAAGGACGGCAAGTCTATGTAGTGTATCCTTTGATAAAAGAAAGCGAAAAAAGCGACTTACAAGATCTTGAAAATGGATACTTACGCCTACGCGAAGCTTTCCCTGAATTCCACATAAGCAAAGTACATGGCAAAATGAAACCAGCAGAAAAAGATGCCGAAATGCAAGACTTTATTAGTGGCAAGACGCACATACTTGTGGCAACAACAGTCATCGAAGTAGGTGTAAATGTGCCAAATGCATCTGTGATGGTAATACAAAATGCCGAGCGGTTTGGTCTATCACAATTGCATCAACTTCGTGGACGTGTGGGACGAGGAGCAGATCAAAGCTATTGCATATTAGTGACAAAGGATATGGGAAAGAATAGCATTACCCATCAGTCAGATATAATGAAGCGTATAAATATAATGTGTAGCACTAACGATGGATTTGAAATAGCAGAAGCAGACTTGAAATTGCGTGGACCCGGCGACCTAGAAGGTACTCAACAAAGCGGAATGGCCTTTGATTTGAAAATAGCCGACATCGCTCGCGATGGACAAATCGTACAGATGGCACGTGATGAGGCACAACAAATTATTGATAACGATCCAACATGCTCACGACCGGAATACTCAATGTTATGGCAAAGACTTCGAGAACTACGCAAAGACAATATAAATTGGGGGGTAATTTCATAATGAGAAATTATGAATGAGAAAGAAATTCCCTAATTCCTAATTAACAAAAGTATTAACTAAAAAATAAGCAATGAAACAACTAATTATTATGAGTTTACTCATGCTACAGACAATAGTCACATTAGCACAGAACAACCCCATAATCGTAGATTTACAATCTACAGGTCAAGATGTTGCCAACATACAAGTGTTTTTGCCTAATGCAAACGTAACAACAGGTCGGGCAATAGTCATATGTCCTGGTGGAGGCTATTCGCACCTAGCAATGGCACACGAAGGCACAGACTGGGCACCAATGTTCAACAAACTCGGCATTGCTGTAGCCGTCTTGAAATACAGAATGCCAAAAGGCAATCCTAATATCCCTATTGCAGATGCAGAGGCTGCAATTCGCACACTTCGAGCACATACGGCAGACTGGCATATAAATCCAAATGATGTTGGAATCATGGGCTCTTCGGCGGGAGGACATCTCGCGGCTACAATAGCGACGCATTCACAAGGAGATGCTAAGCCAAACTTTCAAATTCTTTTTTATCCAGTCATCATGATGGAAGAAAATGGTACTCATGGCGGTTCGCGTTTGAACCTGTTGGGGAAGAATCCTAGCGATGAAACCATATTAAAATACAGCAATGAGAAACAAGTGACAAAATCTACGCCACGCGCATTCATCGCGCTTAGTAGTGATGACAAGACCGTGCCTCCGCAGAATGGAGTAAATTACTATTTGGCATGTTTGCAAAACAAAGTGCCGGCAGTAATACATACTTATCCGACAGGTGGGCATGGATGGGGCTCTCGTTCGAGTTTTCTATATCATACTGAAATGGAATTAGAATTGCAAGCATGGTTGCGTAGTTTCTAAATAACAAGACTTTGATAGCCATTTCAATATAATTTTAATTAAACTCACCTATAAATAAAACAAAACTATGAAAAGATCTTTTATTTTTATCGCTCTTTACTTTGTCGCAATGAGTGTGATGGCTCAACCAAGATTCAATTTCGCACCACAAATCATAAAGCTTTGGGAAAACGGAAATCCCGAAAAGGAATATGTGGCTCTTCCATCTGAATTTCAAAAGAAAAATTTGCCTGCAGACTATATGGAGCCGAAGTTAGAGATATATAAGGCAATGAAACCTAACGGGCTATGCATCCTTGAATGTCCGGGCGGAGGATACACTATGCTCTCAGATAGTCACGAAGGTCGAAATATGGCACAATGGTTCAATTCGCTCGGCATTACTTATTGTGTACTTGAATATCGAATGCCTTTCGGCTTCTCTGATGTCCCATTGCATGATGCAGAACAAGCAATGAAAATCATTCGTGCAAATGCAGAAGAATGGGGAATAAATAAAATCGGAGTGATGGGTTGTTCTGCGGGTGGACACCTTGCTTCAACACTTGCCACTCATTATTCATCAGCAGAAACTTGTCCAGATTTCCAAATCTTATTGTATCCGGTCATCACGATGGACAAGAGCTATACGCATATGGGAACATTTAATAATCTCTTAGGACCTCATCCTAATCAAGAAATCATTGACAAATATTCAAATGAAAAACACGTCAGTAAGCATACCCCACCTGCCATTTTAATCCTTTCTGCAGATGATAATGTTGTAAATCCAAAAAACAGCATTGAATATTATTATGCTTTACGCAAAGCTGGTGTTAGTGCGTCTTTACATATCTATCCCATAGGTGGACATGGGTATGGTAACTCGGAATGGAACACTTATAAACGACAATGGACAGATGAGGTAGAAAAGTGGCTGACACAATTTCAATAATATAAATGACGAAAATGAAAAGAACCTCAAGACCTATTGAGGTTCTTTCTTTTGCAAGGTGGGCCATCCAGGGCTTGAACCTGGGACCTCCAGATTATGAGTCTCGCAAAGTGATATTCCATGAGATTTTGTTGCTTGAAAGTAATGCTGATTATCAGTGCTTTACAAAATTATCATCTTCTTTGAATCTCAAAAAATACCCCTAACTGAAATAGTTTGTTTACGCATTGTTTACGCAAAAAACCTACAGACCGTTGTCATATATGGTGTTATAATTTGGAATTTTTTGGTGATTTTTGTTTGTGCGTGTTTACGCGGAATTTGGATTTGAGAGCACCCCTAGTAAATCGTTCGCCAGATTTTTATCTGTCACTTTTATCGCATTATCTTCTTCTGAAGCATACCCCAGCATATTTATTGCACCATACCAAACAACTGCTCTGTCAATGATAGTAGTGCATAATGACAAGCAGGATAACACCTTCACGCATAATCCTTTTGCTTGAAGATATTCTGCCTGTTCGTTATTAGTTGCAGTCAGGATTAACACGTCAACTCCTCGATGAGTCATTTCGCGTAACTGCTCAACCAAAACATTATGTTCAACTTAGGGTGTCCAATCTGTTACACCACAATGCTTCGATAATATCCGTCTAACTCTCTAAAAATCCGCAAAATATCCTCAAAAAAGTCACCAAAAACTTGG
>JAZLJQ010000018.1:0-4795 GCA_045617965.1 Prevotella sp. | reverse complement strand
ATATAATGTAGAGCCCTCAATAGCGATATCCTTGATTGAACCTTCATTGTTACTGTTACCTGCCCAGTCAATATAAGCATCAATACCAGTACCATCGGTGTTGAACTGAGCTATTGTGTTCTTGATAGTCAAAGTCTTGAGGTTCCATTCGCGCTTGTTAGCTGTTACCAAAGGAGTCCTTATTTCAGCGAAGTTACATCCACTGATAGAGATGCCCTTTACATTATAGAAAGCTTTTGAACGAAGATTGTTCTCTTGACCTTCAGAAACTGGGTAGTATTTACCTGAAAGCACTGAGTCAGGATTTGCTGACAAAGCGATAGGAGCGACTGTATTTTCTGCACAGTCGAAGTTTACATTATTGAATGTGAGTCCTTGCTGACCTGCAATCTGACCTGCGCCAGAAGCCTTCACAAGAGCACCATTACCATTGATAACAAGGCTTACAAGACCTGCATCAGCAGTTGTATTAAGAGTATAATAAGGAATGCTTGGATCGAGGGTTACTGTTGCAGTCTGACCCTGAGTCTTACCTGCGACTGCATCTGCAATTACAGCCTCTAAGCCTTCTGGATCTGGAGTGACAACTGTTGCAGTAACAGGCTGATCCCAAGAGTTCTTTGCGTCAACTTGAACAGTAAGGTTGCCGTACTGGTCATAAGCCAAAGTTATAGTACCATCTACCAAGAACCAGCAGTCAGAGATTCCACTTGTACCGCGTGTTCCTGCATAACAAGGTGTAAGACTATTATTATTTAAGCCAACTGACTTGAGTGCAGTATATGTCTCTTGTGTATCAGAGATTGTGTAAGTGCCGGCAGGGATTGTTGTTGCTGTAGGGTCGACAAACATAACCAATCCCATAACAGTTTTGCCATCATTTATAGAAAGCTGTATAACACCATCTTCGAGGGAAGTTTGCATACTGCCAATCGTATAAGCAGCTTCGAACGGAGCGTTGGTATCGAAGTTAAGAACACCAGCCGGATGAACCCAATTGAGAACATAGGCCTTCTCATCTTCACCTATCAAAACACCTGTCAACTTGATGCCTTCTTGGTCTTCAGCAATGGTGACATTACCTTCATAAAATTGGCATCTTCCTTGTCCACTTGAAGGAATAATGTTATAGTAGTTTTCTCCTAATGTACCAGCCTCATAAGAGAAGGTACCGAATTTATCTTGACCTAATACTTGAACAATATAGAGTGTATCAGTATCTTGACCTTCGAACAACCATCCACGGTGAGCACCTGCATCATCCGTATCTTCCTCAATTATGATACCTTCCAAGTTAACCTTAACTGTGTCACGCTCGGTGATAGGTCTGTCCATAACCAAAGACTCTTCTGCTACAGTATATATACTTCCGCTACTTGCAAAGACAATTGCTGTAGTGAAGTTGAATACGCCAGTCTCAGGATCATACCAGTTGTCGGAAGCATACTCAGGGTTGCCAAATGCAGTAGCTTTGTCAGCGAATCTAACAACAGCACCTACATTTACAGGGTCGGAAACGAAGGAGAACGTGTAGTCTGGCTTCATGTTGAGGAGCAGATCCGTTCCGACGGTATCCCAGTAACCTTTACCCCAGTTCTTGAGGGTGTATTGCTTCATGCCGGTATTATCCTTACGCTCCTGAACTTTAACATTTTTTTGCGTCCATTCACCGAGAGTAGCGAAGTTATATTTACCCGTATTCTTGTCGAACGGAGCAAAGTCAGCCCATTCACCCCAAGTTTGAGTGAAAGGAGTTGAAATATGTACGGTAACATTAGCAAGCGCACCAGCATTTGTAGCCAATGTCAACGTTCCTTCAATTACCAAACTATCGCCGACAATAGCAGAAACGAGGTTGGCTGCACTCAAATTTTCGTATGTAACCTTGCTCCCAGTAGAACTATCGTCCAACCATGTATTGTATTCATACATATTTTCTTCAGTAAACGTTCCCTGTAGATATTTGGTTTTGATATACAAGTTAATATCCTGTGTCTTATCAGCATTCTTGCCACCAATTGTCCAAAAACCTGCAGTAGTTCTGTTGGTAAGTGTAGCACCTGTTACGTTAACGCTTATCTCCTTTGCATCTGGCTTCTCGTAAACGAGGTTCAGAACATACTCGTCGCCATTGCCAGTATAGAGGCTTCCCGTAAGAGTCTTTGTCTTCTCTGTCGTGGTAACAATAATGTCAGAAGCAGCCTTTTTGAATTCAACATAGGTAGAATAATCATCAGAATAATATACGCTGTAATAAGCATTGAATTGATCTGCGGTATAGGTAGCCTGCTCTCCAGTAGCATTAAAAGCTAATATAATGTTATTCTCACCAACTTTTGCGGTATAACTATACATGCCATAATAGGAATCGTACTTGCCTTTGAGTTCTGTACCCTCAAGATTGAACTTGACGCCACTAGGAGCAAAGTCATACTTGATATTGTAGGTCTCGTCATTCAGCACCATCATCGCTACGACATGTACATCGCCGTTCTGGTCTTTCGTAACGGTTAGCGTAGCATCAGTAGCTGGAACATCAATAAGGCCTTCACTATCTAATGTGCCCACCCAATCTGTGACCATATCAGCATAAGTATAGGTCTTGCCATACTGCAAATCTTCTTGCAATTCAAGAATATAAGTAGCGTCATCTGTATATAGATAAAAATCATAGCAGTAGTCATCATAATACCAATCTACAGCCGTAACGTCAACAGCAGGCTTTTCTTGTTTAGGAAGAGTGATAACGATATCGCCGTAACCTCCATAAGGAGTGTCACCATCCTCATAGAATTTAATGTCGGCAGCAGCGAAAGTAATCACACCTTCAACCAACTTACCATTAGTAGCTTCGATTTCATAGACTTCATTAAACATTTTACCTTTCCAACCGACATTCTGCTTTGCAATCTTAACATTGTTCGCATCCGTTGCATCAATCACAATCTCAGTGCCAGTCTTATAAGTAGCTAGATCCTTCATTTTACTAAATGCAGGGCTAGCACTGCCGAAAAGATCGGTCATTTTATATTTGGTACCATCTTGCAATGTAGCCACATTATATGCAGGAGCATTCTTCGTATCTCCTAAAATATAAGCAACCACACCATCTTTTACGGAAGACTCGCCTATAGCCTCCCATGCTTTAAGAACAGTAGTAGATACAGGCTTCTTTGCAGGAGCAGCCTTGTGATTGGCCATCACCCTGTTCCGACCTTTAATCATAGGAGCCTTGTCTCCACGCTTTTTGTTCAGCTTCGTTTGGTTTGGCTTAAACTGATTAAGGAGCTTAAGCTCATTCAGCTTAACTGTGCCGTCCAAAAGCTGAGCTTTCTGTGTCTGCGTTACAGCAATTGCACGAGAGGCAACCTTAGCCTTGGTGCCCTGTGTAACAGCTGAAGCAGCATTTGCGCCAAGTACAATCAAGACAAGAGCGCAAACCAAAGATAAAATCTTCTTCATAAGCTTTTTGTTTTGTTAATAATTAAATGAATTGTAAAAAAAATTAAATATAAAATATTTATCCTATTACATAGATTTTCTATTACCCCATACTTACAATCGTTTGCAAAGTTACGAAATATTTCACTAATGTCAAAATTTTTGCAATGAATTATGATATTATCATAACATTATGTTCTATGGTGCAGAGTCAACATACAAGTGCAATATTAATAAAAATGTTTGTAAAACTCTTGCAAAGGTGTATTAAAATTTAATTTTCTTCTTGGTCTTTCATTTATTTTATGTTGGGCAGAGTCAACATACAGTAGAAACAACAAAGAAGAGAAGGCTGGATATAGAATAGCATACTATTTCTAAAAAGAGTGATGAGATGAGCACCTACTCTGCCACAAGCCACCCCCAACAGAGTAACGGACAATCTCTGCCGTGAAGCAGCCGAAGAACTCCTTGCAGTCGTAAAAAATGTAATAGTTATCATTTATCATTCACTTAATGCTGTGATTTTATAGCCTTCAGCACCAAAAAAAGACACTTTCAAGAGAAAAAGGTAAAAAAGTCAATTTTGTTAAAATTTACCTTTTTTGCTATCTAACATGTTGTATATCAGTAAGTAAAGCGAAAAGGTAAATTGGTAAATTGGTAAATTTTATACTAAAAAAGCAACGAAAACCCGCTTATATTTTTTATTAAGAGAAAAAAAGAAAATATAAAATATATAAAAGAAAAAAGAGAGTTTTTGTGTTGGTCATCAGTTTTGTCTTATTTTTTTCTCATTTTCGTCTTATTTGTTCAAAATTCATTACATTCATTCTCATTTCATCTTATCTTTGTGCTATATTATTCAAAAAACGCAAAAAACACACTTCTCTATCGCATATTTATAAAGAAATCTGCCAAAATCGTATCATTTTCCTTGATTTTCACCACTTTTCATCAACTTTCAACACCCCTATCGTGCCCAGAGCATACTGTGGGGCATATCTTACTGTTTCCGCAATACAAAATTTACCGATTGACCAATTTACCTTTTGCGTAATTGTGTGATAATCAGTATGATATGGGCTAAAAGGTAAATTCTTGCAAAATTGACTTTTTTACTTTTCTCTTGCTTAATCTCTGCCGAGTCATGACATATTAAGACGAAGTCAGAAACAAATAGATCAAAATATTTAAAAGGCTTCTTATTATGGGTTCATCCGACATTTCGAGTGATGCGGCAATCATGTAGTGCATAAAGCCTAAGAGTGAAATATCGGTCGTCTCTGAATCCGTATGCATTGCGTTTCATAACTTTTATCTTGTTATTGATACCTTCTACTTTTCCCGTTGA
>JAZLJQ010000017.1:0-24106 GCA_045617965.1 Prevotella sp. | reverse complement strand
TGTGGCAGACTTCAGACCGTTGGAAATGTCACGCACTGAATCACATTGAGAAAACTGGCAGAACACCATGCTCACGAACTGGCTCCACGTATCATAGCCCTTGCAGTGCTTGTCCGTGCCGGCTTTCTTGATGATTTTTTTTGATATTATCTTTCGGCAATTTGCCGATTACTTGAGAAAATAGTGTTATCTTTGCACTCATAAGAGGGGTGGTTTATTTACAACACTAAGGTAGTATATTTCTACCTTTTAACAATCCCTCTTATTTCTTTTTTTTACAAAAACGTTTAGGACAACATTGATTTCTCACATAAAAGTACTGCTTTATTTACTCTATTTACTCTGAAACTCCGGCTTCAGCTCAGAATAATGAATAAAAGTATTCTTTTGCTCTCGCTTTGCACGATATTTCAATTATGTCGAACCTATGTTGAACCGCCTATGTTGAACCGAAGTTGCGCAAAAGCGAAATACTCAAATAAATTTTGCATTTCGCTCGCCTTGTACTAACTTTGTCCTTTCCGTAAAAAGAGGATAATACTTTGCCAACAATTCTACACATAGAAACAAGTACACAAATCTGTAGTGTATCACTTTCGCAAGATGGTGTGTGCATATATGATAAAGCAGATTTTAAAGGTCCCAATCATGCATCAATATTAGGAGGCTTCGTTAAAGAAGCCGTATCGTTTGCCGACTCACACGCAATTCCGCTTGATGCAGTTGCAATAAGTTGTGGCCCAGGGTCATACACAGGTTTACGAATAGGAGTGTCAATGGCAAAAGGGTTGTGCTATGGGCGTAACTTGAAACTAATTAGTGTACCGACACTTGAGTTGCTATGCGTTCCGTTGTTGTTGCAAGAGAAAATAGAAGAAGGTGCTTTGCTTTGCCCGATGCTTGATGCACGAAGGATGGAAGTATATACGGCTGTCTTAAATAGGGCCTTAAAGACAGTTAAGGCTACAAGTGCCGAAATCCTTGATGAGAATTCATTTGCAGAATTACTTGATTCTCAAACGATATATTTCTTTGGTAATGGTAGTAATAAATTCCGTCGGATCTTAATTGATAAAAACATAAAAAACGCTCAATTTATTGATGGAGTTATACCACTTGCAAAATATATGATGCCATTGGCTGAGCAACGGTTCTTGCAAAATAATACGGAAGATGTTGCGTACTTTGAGCCATTTTATTTAAAAGAATTCGTAGCTGCTAAGAAAAAATAAATTTGGATAATTAGAAAAATTTTTCATTATGGATATAAAAGGACTTGACTACAATACACAACGTGAGAAATTACGAATGCCAGAATATGGTCGTGATATTCAGAATATGGTAGATTATTGTCTGCAATTGCCTACTAAACAGGAGCGTCAACGTTGTGCAGAGACTATTATATGCGTGATGAAGATGATGAATCCACAAAATAAGCAGACAGCTAACTATGAAGAAAAACTATGGAATCATTTAGCAATACTGAGCAACTATTCGCTTGATATAGACTATCCATTTGAGGTGCGTCTTCAAGAAGATGTTCAGCAAAAGCCTCTGCCCCTACAATATAATACTCATGTTATCAAAAAGCGTCATTATGGTAATCTCTTGGAAGAGTTGATGAAAAAACTTGTGGAGATGCCTAATGGTGATGAGCGTGATGAATTGATGGGTCTTATTGCAAACCAAATGAAACGCTCGCTTTATATGTGGAGCCATGGAAGTTGCGACGACGAAAAAGTAGCGAGTGATTTGGCTGAATACACTGGCAAAAAGATACAATTAGATATTGAAAATTTCGTTTTTGAAAGAGTAGATACTCGTGTTCAGCAATCAAAAAGAAAAAATCACAAGTAAGAAAAATAAACCTATCACTATATTAATATATGGGACAATTTGTCATACAAGGAGGGTACCCGTTAAAAGGTGAGATAATGCCACAGGGGGCAAAAAACGAAGCACTACAAGTAATAAGTGCCATATTATTGACCGAAGAAAAGGTCACCATTCATAATATCCCAAACATCAGTGATGTAAATGCTCTTATAGGTATTTTGATAAAAATGGGTGTCAAGGTAGAAAATCCAAATGAACACACATACACATTTCAAGCAGATGATGTAAACCTTGAATATCTTGAAAGTTACGAATTCATCAAAGAATGTGCTGCGTTGCGTGGTAGTGTATTGATGATTGGTCCATTGCTTGCCCGTTTCCAGAAGGCGGTAATTACAAAGCCAGGTGGCGACAAAATCGGTCGTAGGCGTTTGGATACGCATTTCCTTGGATTTGAAAAACTTGGTGCTCGCTTCCTACGCAATGAGAGTAAGGGAACTTTTACCATTGGTTGCAAGCAGTTAAAGGGGTGTTATATGTTGCTTGATGAAGCTTCTGTTACAGGAACTGCAAATATCATCATGACGGCAGTTATGGCAGAAGGAATGACTACTATTTATAATGCTGCTTGTGAGCCATATATCCAGCAATTGTGTATTATGCTTAACTCGATGGGCGCAAAGATAGAGGGTATTGCATCTAATCTGCTTACCATTTATGGTGTAAAGCATTTGCATGGCACTCAGCACACCATTCTTCCCGATATGATTGAAGTTGGCTCGTTCATAGGTTTAGCAGCACTTGTTGGCGAAGGTATTACCATAAAGAATGTAGGTCTAGAGCATCTTGGTATCATTCCCGACACTTTCTCGCGTCTTGGCATTAAGATGGAGAAACATGTTGATGATCTCTTCATTCCGTATCAGCCACATTATCAAGTAGAAAATTTCATTGACGGCACTATCATGACTCTTGCCGATGCTCCTTGGCCGGGTCTAACGCCTGATTTATTGTCTGTTCTCATTGTTGTAGCCACTCAGTCAAAGGGCAGTGTGCTTATTCATCAGAAAATGTTTGAGAGCCGTCTTTTCTTTGTGGATAAGCTTATAGATATGGGAGCTCAAATCATTCTTTGCGACCCACATCGTGCAGTTGTTGTAGGGCATGATCGTCAGATACAGTTACGTGGTGGCAGAATGTCTAGTCCAGACATCCGTGCCGGCATAGCTTTGCTTATTGCAGCGCTTAGTGCAAAGGGTGAGAGTCGTATAAACAACATTGAGCAGATAGATCGTGGATATGAAAACATTGAAAGTCGTTTAAAGTCGTTAGGTGCTCATATTAGAAGAGAATAATGATTCGTAGTGAAGAAGTTTTTCAGATAGGTGTACTTGGAAAGACTCATGGAGTTAAAGGCGAGATAAATTTCATCTTTGAGGATGATGTTTTTGATCGCGTAGATGCCGATTATTTGGTGCTTGAACTTGATGGTATTCTTGTTCCCTTTTTCATTGAGGAGTATCGTTTTCGTAGTGATGATCGTGCCTTGTTGAAGTTTGAAGATATTGACTCGGAAGAGCGTGCGAAAGATTTCATTGGTGTTAAAGTTTTTTTCCCTTATGCGCTTAATGATAAAAACCTTAAGAATGAACGACGATGGAAAGATTTCATAGGGTATGACATTGAGAATGTCGGGAAAATAAATGATGTTAATGATGCCACTCAGAATGTTCTTTTTGAGGTGTATTATAAAGATCGTCTTGTGCTCATTCCTGCAGCCGAAGAATTGGTGAGTATGGTCAATCACGAAGAAAAGATGATAAAGATGGAAATTCCGCAAGGATTACTTGATATATGAAAAAACAGATAGCTATACTTGGGAGTACAGGTTCAATAGGTACGCAAGCTCTTGATGTGATAAGTCGGCATGAGGAGTGTTATGAAGTGTATTGTTTGACTGCAAACAATCATTTTGAGATGCTTGCCGAACAGGCTCGCAAGTTTCATCCTGCAGCAGTAGTAATTGCCAACGAAGCGCATTATCAGACGCTTAGGGAACTTTTGAAAGATGAAGATGTGAAGGTGTATGCTGGGCGTGATGCGCTTTGTCAGATTGTTCAAGCTGAGCCTATAGATATGGTACTGACGGCTATGGTTGGCTGTGCAGGGCTTCCGCCTACAATCGCAGCTATCAAGGCGGGAAAGAAAATATGTCTTGCTAATAAGGAGACGCTTGTCGTTGCTGGCGAGCTCATTTGTCGTTTGGCTATAGAGCATCATAGTCTGATTCTACCGGTTGATAGTGAGCATTCTGCTATTTTTCAAAGCCTTGTAGGCGAGGATAATAACGAGATTGAGAAAATCTTGCTTACCGCCTCTGGTGGTCCTTTCCGCACGATGTCACAGGAACAGATGGCTAAAGTTACAAAAGCTGATGCTTTGCGCCACCCAACTTGGAATATGGGGGCAAAGATTACTCTCGACTCTGCCACGATGATGAATAAGGGTTTTGAGGTGATAGAAGCCAAATGGCTCTTTGGTGTCAGTCCTCAACAAATACAGGTGTTGGTGCATCCGCAAAGCATAGTGCATAGTGCCGTGCAATTCCGTGATGGTGCGATAAAAGCGCAGTTGGGAGTGCCCGACATGCGAGTGCCCATTCAGTATGCTTTTTCTTTTCCAGAGCGTCAGGTGTTGAATTCAGTTCGATTGGATTTGTTTGCTCATCCGCTTGAGTTTTTTGAGCCCGATATACAGAAGTTTCGTTGTTTGGCTTTAGCTTTTGAGGCTTTACATCGTGGTGGAAATATACCTTGTGTGTTGAATGCTGCAAACGAGGTAGTAAATCGTGCTTTTCTTGACGATAGGATTTCGTTTCCGCAGATGGCTGATGTTATAGAGCGCACAATGGATATGATAACTTTTGAGTCATCGCCAGACTATGATATTTATCTTGAAAGTGATGCTGAGGCACGACGCATTGCAAGCGAGTTGATAAAAGTGAAAGATTGATAATAGATTAACATAAACACATTATTATATATATGGAAACATTTCTCATAAGACTACTTCAATTTGTGATGGCTATTTCGCTTCTTGTATTGTTACATGAAGGTGGTCATTTCTTTTTTGCACGACTTTTTAAAGTGAGGGTAGAGAAGTTTTATTTGTTTTTCGACCCATGGTTTCATTTGTTTGAATTTAAGCCAAGAAGAAGCGAGACGGCTTATGGTATTGGCTGGTTACCATTGGGTGGATATTGCAAGATTGCCGGTATGGTTGATGAGAGTTTTGATACCGAACAGATGCAACAGCCCGCACAGCCATGGGAGTTTCGTGCTCAGCCTGCTTGGAAGCGGTTTTTAATCATTATTGGTGGTGTATTGGTCAACTTCATTCTTGCACTCATTATTTATTCGATGGTGCTTTTTGTATGGGGTGATAATTATCTCTCCACACGAGATATGGCATTTGGTATGGAGTATAATGAGATTGCAAAGGCATATGGTTTTCAAGATGGTGACATGCCTATTATGGTTGATGGCGAAGAGATAAAGAAGTATGATGTGGATCTTTATCGTGCTGTTGCTGATGGAAGGCTAGTTACAGTTTTGCGTAATGGGCAAGAAGTAAACATTTCTTTGCCAGGTGATATGGATCTAATAGGGATGTTGAAGGATGTGCCTCCGTTTATGCGTGTTTGCATCCCCGCAACAATCGATTCTGTAGCCATGGGAGGTGCTGCTGAGCAAGCGCACATGAAAAAGGGTGATAAGGTGATTTCCATTAATGGTCAAGATGCTTCAACCTATAATAAACTTGTTGATATTTTAAGTACTTTGCAAGACAAGCTTGCCGATGCTACTACAGCTGCCGACACTTTAGACTGTCGCAAGATTACCCTTACCTATTCTTCTCATCAAGAAAAAGTTTCAGACACGATTTTGCTGTCGGAAGAGATGTTCCTTGGTGCATATTTTATGACACCATCCACGATGTATGAACAGACTCACGTTGAATATGGTCTTTTGGAGAGCATTCCTGCAGGCATCGCCTATGGTTGGAACACTCTTAGGGGTTATGTTGGTGATTTGAAGTATATCTTCTCTAAGGAGGGTGCAAAGTCATTGGGTGGTTTCGGCACTATCGGCACTCTTTTCCCTGCTGTTTGGGATTGGATGCTGTTTTGGCAGATGACGGCCTTTTTAAGTATTATTCTAGCTTTTATGAACATTCTACCTATTCCAGCTTTGGATGGTGGGCATGCGTTATTCCTTATCTATGAAATGATAACAGGCAGAAAGCCGTCAGAGAAATTCTTGTTGAGGGCTGAGTATATTGGCTTTACTATTCTTATCATTTTGCTCGTTGTCGCCAATCTAAACGATGTTCTGCGCTGGATAGGAGTAATGTAAAGTTCCTTGCAAGTAGGATATTAAGAGTTGATTATAATACAAATGTCAGCAAATTTGCTGACATTTTTGTTTTATCGTCGTATGACCACCACATAAATAAGCAATATTATGTTCATCATCAAGGCGTAAAGGATTGCCGGAATGGCGAAGCGTCCATCACCGAAGACATAGGGACTTGAGGCGATGGCGATGGCTTGTGCTGCGTTTTGCATACCGACTTCAATGATTATCGTGCGACGTTCCGTGATCTTGAGTGAAAAAATCCTGCACAGAACACTTGCCACAGCCGCAGCACACACGAGTAACGCCGTTGCTATAAGTCCAAGAGTGGTGAAGTTATTTATTATATCTTTATGATGTTGTATAAAAAAGATGATTATCAGTACCATTAAGAGTGGAAAGGCGAGTTTTTCCAAAACTTTTTCAATCCGTTTTGCAGTGTGTTTCCATCTTTTGCGTACAAGTATGCCAATGAGTATAGGTACAAGCATGGTGACAATGTTTTGTACCAACATATTACCAACGGGGAGTGTTATGCCTTGCTCTGAGCCTACGGCTGCCGTAGTCCACTGCATTATCAGCGGTATGGTGAATAGTGTTAGAATACTGCTGATTGCTGTCAGCGATACTGATAGGGCAACATCTCCTTTGGCAAGCATTGAGAATACATTTGATGAACTACCGCCGGGGCAGCAGGCTATTAGTATTATTCCAATGAAGAAGATTGGTGTCATCTTGAATATTGTTGCTAATAGAAAAGCAATTACGGGTAACGCCAACAGTTGTCCTATCATACCGGCACAGACAGCCTTAGGTCGTTTGAGCACCATCATAAAGTCTTTGCCTTCAAGTGTCAGTCCCAATTCAAACATGAGTATAGTAAGTATTGGTAATACTATAAAAATACTATAATCCATAATAATTAACTATTAAAATTAAAAGCAACGAAATTTTTCTCTTATAGAATATCTGTTGAGGATTATCCCAATGATTGTAGGAGATTTTCTTTATTCCCTTGTTCATATCCTTTATCATGTTGCCGTTAGCATCGTATTCGTATTCGTCAGAAGTTTTGTTCTTGTCTGCAAACTCAAAGCTTCCATTATAGGACAGTGTCTTAGGTATTTCTATGCTACATTCTACATATATTCCTATTTTAGTAAGAGTTGCTACATCCCATATAAGAAAGAAAACTCATCATATAAACATTCAACCTTACAATAGTATGTTTAATTTTGACAAAATATCGCCTATCAATGATTGTTGAAGAAAACATAAAAGCTCACCATGACAATGCCGAGCAGTGTCCAAGCTAATTTTGTTCCAAACGAAGTGGAACTTTTAACAACAGCCATTGCTTCCTTTTCGTTTTCCCTATCAAAAAGACTCGTTATAGCCATCATAATGAGTAAAACAACGAAAATCAAGAATGACAATAAGCCAAAATGCAAGTACTGAGAACCATTGAAAACCCAAAGATACAATATACCAACACCAATACTGAACACCGTACCTAGAGTGAGCACAAGATTGGCTGCCGTTGTCGTGCAATGCTTCCAGAACACACCCATCAAGAAGACAGTTGCCATAGGTGGAGCAATGAAACTCAATACCGATTGAAAAACATTAAACAAATCCATACCTTTGATATTGTCAATGGCAATAGTGATGATGATGGAAACAAGAGCACCTATGATAGTAACAATCTGCCCAATTCGGACAATCTCTTTTGTATCGGCCTTCGGATTGAACTTCTTCACATAAATATCCATCGTAAACACCGTGCTCAAAGCATTTAAAGCGCTACCTATAGTGCTCACCAACGATGCCGTAAGCACAGCCATTACAAGGCCCACCATACCGATAGGGAAGAGATGAGTGACAAGAGTCATATATGCATCATCCTGCTCTATTTGAACAGAACCAAAGAAACCTGTCTTGGCCAACGCAAAACAGACAATACCAGGGATAATATAGATGGCAACATCAAGAATCTTCAGCCAGCCTGTAAAATTGGCACCACACTGTCCTTCACGCAAATCTTTTGCCGCCAACACAGGTTGCACCATGCTCTGATCCGTACACCAGAACCACATGCCTGAAACACAATAACCTAAAAGCACAGGTAACCAAGGATAGTTCTGGTCAGAATTGGGTTGAAAGAGATTCCAATAATTAGAAGGAACGATATTTGGATCGGCAAGTTTACGAATGCCACCAAAGAACGAATTGTCACCTAGATAATATATGCCGACAACAGTCAAAGCCGCAGATACTATAATGAGCAAAACCATCTGATACACATTAGTATAAGCAACAGCCTTCAAGCCTCCAAGAACAGTAAAGAATGCCGAAATACCCAACAAGATAAGAGCAGATGCCCACATAGGAATGCCAAACACTTGGCGAATCAATATACCTCCGGCAAAAAGCGTCAATGCCAACCAAGAAATGAGAATGGTAGCAATGGTGTACCAAGCCAACATGTTGCGAGTAGATTGCCCAAAACGTTTGCCCATGAACTCGGGCAAAGTGGAAATCTTTTCTCCCAAATAGCGTGGGGCAAAGACAAAAGCCAATAAGCCTATGAAAATGAAAGCATACCAAGCATAATTCCCCGAAACGACACCTGTGGCAAAGCCTGCACTAGCAGAGGCAATAAGCATTGAGGGCCCGACATTCGTACCCCACATGGAAAAGCCAATTTGATACCATTTCAAAGAGTGGTTAGCAAGAAAAAGATTCTCTTCTTTCTTTTTCTTAGAACTTGCCCAAAGTCCTATCACAATGAGTATTATAAAATAGGTGAGCAAAATCACCCAATCCAATGTGCCAAATATAATTGCATTCATAATTATATGATATTTATAAAAGCTATCTAGAAAATTAGAAACATTTTTCTTTTTTCATCCCAAAAGAGAGGGGAAAATGACACCTCTACTTTTGGAATGAAAAAAGGTTAGGTTTGTTTTTTACTTCTTAATCAATTTCTTTGCGAGAGCGACAGCAGAATTGGCATTATCACTATATCCGTCAGCACCAATTTCATCGCAGAATTCTTGAGTGACCGGAGCACCGCCAATCATAATTTTTATTTTATCGCGGAGACCTGCCTGTTCAACAGCTGTTATAACCTCCTTCATATATGTCATAGTAGTGGTGAGCAAAGCACTCATACAAATAGCGTCTGCATTATGAGTACGCACCTCGTCAACGAACTTTTCAGCAGTAACATCAATACCAATATTGAACACTTCAAAGCCACAACCTTCAAGCATTGAAGCTACAAGGTTCTTACCAATATCATGAAGATCACCCTTTACTGTGCCAATGACAATACGACCAAGAGATGCAGTCTCCTTATCTGCCATTAGTGGCTTTAGTAACTCAAGAGCCGCCTTCATGGCACGCGCTGCCATCAGCAACTGAGGTACGAAAGCCGTTCCTTCTTCAAATTGACGACCAACCTCACTCATGGCCTTGATCATCTCACCATTGATGATAGATTGAGGATCTTCACCAGCGGCAATCTTTTCGTTGGTGGCTGTCACAGCCTCAGGAGCCTTACCTTTTACAATAGAATCGAACAGAACAGAATGAGCCGCATCTATCATCTCCTTCGGTTTTTCTTCCTTGTTGGCATTAATTAAAGTAGCCCGTACATGACTGTTTCCTTGGTTTGGATTGTGAGGCGTAACAAATATGTCTTCATCCACTTGAACAAGCTTGGCAATCTCAAAAATATGACTATCATCCGTACCACAGCAACCACCGATGATATTTACTATATGCTCATCTACAAGAGGCCAAACAGCCTTTTGCATCATCTTTGGCGTCTGAGTATATTTACCATCCTTACTTGGCAAACCCGCATTAGGGAAGGCAATTATATATTTTGGGACTTCGGCTGAAATCTTACGCAAGAAAGGTATCATCTGCTCTGCACCAAGCGAACAGTTAAGACCAACAGCAAAGACAGGCTCATTTCCCAGCGACAACATGAATTTCAAAAGATCTTGACCGAGCATATTGAAACCCTTAGGGTCTTTGATGGTAAAACTCATGATTATAGGAATTTTGCTATCAGTCTTCTTGAATGCATCAAGAGCAATACGAGCATTTTCAACATCGAAGATGGTCTCAATCAAAATACAATCCACACCACCATCAACCAAAGCTTGAATCTGCTCATAGTAAGCATCAAAAAGTTCGTTTTTGGAAATATCGTTGATAGATACACACTTTGGTGTAGGACCTACTCCTCCTGCTACAAATATAGGCTTTTCTGGTGTGGAATATAAACCAGCAATGCTTTTTGCTATGGCACAAGCCGCAATATTAATCTCACGAGCATGTTCTTGCATACCGAAGCCCTTGAGAGATACTCGTTGGGCATTGAATGTATGAGTGGTAATAATATCTGCACCAGCTTCAACAAAACGACGATGAACATCAAGACAAATTCCAGGATTTGTAATGTTCAACAAATCGTTACAGCCCTTGAGCGTACCATCAAAATCAGCATATTGACTACCACGATATTGCTCTTCAGAAAGCCCATATTGTTGAAGCGTAGTGCCTTGAGCACCATCAAGGACAAGAATCCTCTTTTGCATTTCCTTTTCTAGATCTGCTCTCTGTGGGTTTAACAATCCTTCACGCTCATGTCCCTCACAGCCACACCTACATGCCGACTTGTGATCATTGAATTCATTTACAATTTTCATAGCTTGTTCCACTTCTTTTTCGTTATTGAAATCAACCTCTAGATGTACTCCTTCAGTTCCTATATTATCTAATAATGGTTTTATCTCTTCTACTTTTAAATGACATGCCATAATGCTCTTGCCTGCCGATAGAACATGCCGATAGAGGTCGTACCATTTAGCAGAGCCTCCCTGTGGTTCGCCCACACCCGGAGTCCATTGTATCGCCTTCAATTCATCTATCTCTAGAATTGCCGGCAGATGATGCATGGCTCCCACGCCATCAAGATGGTAAAGCGTGTATGGTATGCGTTGGCATTGCTCTTTAATATATGGTAGCACAAAGCGACGGAAATCTTTTGGGGAAATCATCGTAGAAATGTCACATTGCAGTTTTGTTGTCTTCTCAGGCCCCCACAACGAGAAGTAGCAAAAAGTCATTTCATCACCCTCGCGGATGATGTCATATAATTCATCAAAAACGCGAAAATAAATCTCGTTGATACGTCGCATTTGGTCTTCCACGACCTTTGGCTGAAGCACAAGATCGGTCAGCACCTTGTCTGTTCCTTTCATAGCCGCAAGCACATCAAGGCCTTCCATAAGGTCGGGCATACCTATATAATAATGGCCTTGAGATAGGCGTTTGCACTCTCGTAAGAGCTCTTTATGTAAAATATAGTTGGGATGATTTTCGTCAAATTGGAAATCATCATTATATTTAGGGTTAGGATGAATCCAAATAGTGTCGTCACCACCTTCAAACCGAGCTCCAAGAATGGCAGCTAAAGAACCTGGACCAAGTTGTGTGTTGGCAATAGGCAGCATATCGGCTTTTAAGCAACTATGTGACACGTACCAATCAAGATATTTTGCACGCCATTTTACATCAAACCATTTATGCTCATTATCCTTTGGTGTTGTAGGCAATGGAACACTAGCATGCGGAGTGACTCCTGTTTGGAAATGCTCCCACATATTCAACACCACTCCCTGATGATTCCACCAAGAAAGGTAATGCCGTTTAGTTTCTTCCAAATTAGTTTTCCAAGTGTTCATTTAAAGGGGGGTTATTTTATATTATCCACCCAACGGAACAAGCGATTCCATCGGACACCTCGCCCGTCAGGGTCAATGGATAGCCATATAAACAATGGTTTGCCTACGATGTGGTCTTCAGGGACAAAACCCCAGTAGCGGGAATCGGCAGAATTATGGCGATTATCGCCCATCATCCAATAATAATCCATCTTGAATGTATAGAATGATGTTTGCTTGCCATTGATATAAATCTTTCCGTTTTTGACATCAAGATCATTTCCCTCATAGACGCGGATGGGACGCTCATAGATTGGAAGATTGTCTAAAGTCAGCGATATGCTGTGTCCTTTCTTTGGGATCCATACGGGACCATAGTTGTCGCGTGTCCAATGGGTGTTAGCATTCAGCGGATATACTTCACCGAGATACGAAGTGGTGTTTATTTCAACTTTCTCTACAATATCTTTTCTTTCACGCAAAGCCTTGGCATTAGCTTGCGTCAACGGCATCACACCACTTTGATTGAGCGACATAAGGTCTTCGTTACTGATACCCAACTCTGCCATTAATTTGTCTGGCATGTTCTGCTTTAATTTTACATGATAGGTATATTGTACATTATCTGGCTCTTTGTTAGGCTTTCCATTGAGATAGACTATTCTATTTTTTATTTGCAATGTTTGTCCTGGAAGGCCTACACAACGTTTTACATAATTCTCACGTCTATCGACAGGGCGTGCCACTATATGTCCATATTCTTGAACATTTGATTTAATGTAATTGCGTCCAGTAGCATAGATCTTTGCATACAAGTCTGGCAGGTCATTAGGTTTTACTTCATCGGGATCTGGATTCCCCAAAATTTGCGAGCCGAAACTATAACAAATCTGATAATAATCAGCTGCTTGATAGCGAGTATCTTCCATTATGCTGTCGCCTGCGGGGTAGTTGAACACAACAATGTCGTTGAGCTCAACATTGCCAACACCCTTAACACGCTCATAGTCCCATTGTGGCCAGTCAATGTAGCTTTTAGTACCTGTAATGGGCATAGTGTGTTGTGTGAGTGGCATCGTAAGCGGGGTCATAGGCTTGCGGGGACCATAACTCACTTTACTCACAAACAAGTAATCACCCGTAAGTAATGACTTTTCAAGTGAAGAAGACGGGATTTCATAGTTTTGAAAAAAATAGATGTTTACAAAATACACTGCGACAAGAGCAAAGATGATAGCATCGACCCAACTCATCAAAGAACGGATAGGGCGTTCACAATCTTTCCACCAAGTCCAATGTATCTTTTTGGTGATATAAACATCGTAAATGAAAGGTAATACGAGCAACCCCCACCAACCATTAATCCAATAGAGAAATAACAAATATAACATTAGAACGACAATGAATTTCGTCCATTGTTTTTTCATATTTAATTTCTTCTTTTTTAAATCTTCCATTGTCTATTTTCTTTTAGGGTTTTATTATGGTAAAATCAACTAAAAATACAAATTCTAAAACTTAAACAAATCTTTCATTTTGAGCAATCCGCTATGATGCAAGGTGTATTCAGCAGCAAGAACAGCACCTAGGGCAAATCCTTTACGATTGTGAGCTTCGTGAGTAATAGTGATCATATCTGCTGAAGAATCAAAAGTAATGGTGTGGATGCCAGGAATTTCTCCTTCACGAATAGACTCAATATCGACTTTCTTTACGCGGTCAATAGCACTTTCTATCTGCTCGGCGAGAGCGATAGCTGTGCCTGATGGGGCATCTTGCTTGTGAATGTGATGAGTTTCACACATTTTTACATTATACTGAGAAAAATGGTTCATTATTTTTGCTAGATATTCGTTTACAGCACTAAATATAGCAACGCCAACGCTAAAGTTACTTGACCAGAATAGGGTGTTTCCTTCTTCAAGGCAAAGTTTGTTGATTTCAGCCTTATGGGCATTTATCCAGCCAGTAGAACCACTAACCACTTTTATGTTATGAGCAAAAGCCTTTTTACAATTTTCAAAAGCGGAGAGGGGAGAAGTAAACTCAATAGCGACATCTGCAGAGGAGAAAGCTTCGCTGTCAAAATCTTCAATATTGTTGATGTCTATAATAGATACTATTTCATGGCCTCGTTGCAAAGCTACATTTTCAATCATGTGCCCCATTTTACCATATCCAATAAGAGCTATGCGCATAATTTCGGAAGTTTTTCTTTTGTTTGCAAAAATACATGAATTTAAACGAAATAACAAATGTTAAAAAATTCATAATAAATACGCTTATTATAAAATTCATATTTTTAAGGCAAAAAACTAAAACTATTTAACATTTATTTTCCCAGCATTTCCTTGCCTTTTGAAAATAGAAAGTGATTTGTTAAAAAAAATTTTGGTGATAATAAAATAATACGTAACTTTGCACGCCAAAAAATTGTAAATGGTATAATATTATGTATAGCTTATTTATCGTTATATTCGTCATTATTGCAATAGCAATGATTCTCATTGTTCTTATTCAAGAGTCTAAGGGCGGTGGTCTTGCATCAGGTTTCTCTGCATCTAATCAGTTTCTAGGTGTTCGTAAAACAACTGACTTTATAGAGAAGACCACTTGGGGATTGGCAATAGGGTTGGTATTGTTCAGTATTGTTTGTGCATGGACGGCTCCTAAGAGGGCAACAGGTTCTTCTGAGATAGAGAATGTTGCAACAGAGCAGGCTCCTCTTGGAAGCAAGACTCTTCCTGGCTTTGATGCATCCGCAACTCCTGAGAATGCAAAGCCTGAGGTTGGCAATAATGCTGGCAAGAAAACTGATGAAGCTGCTCCGGAGGCAACAGCTCCAAAGGATGAAGCTCCTGTAGCTCCAGTAAAGGAGTAAAATAAATACGGCATCGTATGACTCAGCACATTTTGGTGCTTTGCGATGTTTAGATGGTGGATATAGTTCAGTTGGTTAGAGCGTCAGATTGTGGTTCTGAATGTCGTGGGTTCGAGTCCCACTCTCCACCCTAAAAGAAGTTCCAAAGAAAGGGACTTCTTTTTGTTTATGTGGAGAAGGGCATAGCCTAGGCAATGAAACGAAAGGAGATACCCACTCTCCACCCTAAAAGAAGTTCCAAAGAAAGGGACTTCTTTTTGTTTATGTGGAGAAGGGCATAGCCTAGGCAATGAAACGAAGTAAGATAGCAATAAAAAAGGCACACTATCAAAGTGCACCTTATTCCCAAGTATTTATTTCGGGGGATTTCTTGTTATGGAAGAGCTATTGCCTCCGATGGACAAGCGTCAGCGCATGTACCACATTCTGTACATGAATCTGGATCAATTTGGTACTTATCGGCACCTTCAGAGATAGCTCCTACTGGACACTCGTCTGCACATGTACCGCATTTAATACAATCATTACTAATTACGTAAGCCATAATAATCTATTTTAACAAGTGAAACATTTATATCTTCTGCAAAGATAGTCAAACTTTTATATCTTTCCTAAAATCTGCTGACAATTTTTTGTTTCGTGTGAAATAGACTTGAAATTCTCTTCTATTATCATGAGCTGAACATTTTTCTAAAAACTTCATTATATACAATAAGTAGGCTCAAATAACGTTTTATGTATAGTGGTAAAAAATATTATCATATTCATTTTGTTAGCAGTAAGCGTTGCTTGCTCAAAGCTTTCTGCTCAGGAGGTCAAGACGGTACAGAATCGTCCATATTGCGATTTACGTACCATCCACTACGGTATTCACTTTGGAGTTAATATGCAAGACCTGATGCTCAATAATGTAGGTTTGCAAGAAGATGGTAATGAAATTGTTGCGGATGTGGATAATTGGAATCCCGGCTTTTGTGTTGGTGTTTTGGCGGAATTGCGATTGAATAATCATTTCTCATTTCGGGTACAGCCAGCAATGTATTTTGGGCAGAAGCACTTGAAATTTATCAATCTTAAAGAGTTTGATGAACACGGACGTAATCTCACCATGCAACAAGACTTAAAGACTACTTATGTTGCATTACCTCTTGACATAAAATTTTCTTCTGAGCGCTATAATAATATGCGTCCATATGCATTTGCAGGCATTACGCCTGTAATGAATATTAATGGCAAGAAGCAAGATATCTTACAACTTAATAGTACTGATGCTTTTTTGAATATTGGTTTTGGCTGTGATTTTTATCTTCCATTTTTTAAGTTGATTCCGGAGTTACGTTTTTGTTATGGTCTTACCAACTGTATTGATACAGGTCATGCAGATGAACTGAAAGATGAGAATATGCGCCGTTATACGCGTTCTATTGATAGTGGACGCAGTAAGATGGTCATCCTGACATTCTATTTTGAGTAATGCCAATCTACAGTTCAACTTACAACTTTCTTTTAGATTTTTTGTATTATTAAAACGTATTTTTCATTATGTGCATAATGCATTTTTTCATATCTTTGCAGATGAAATGAAGAAACTCTTATATATTTTCGTTTTCTGTTTGTTTATTACGTCTTGTTCAAGGACGAGCAATATAGAACTAGCCACTCCTGAAGAGCAGGTAGAATTAGGCCTTGCTTATGAGCATGGTGAAGGTGTGGACAAAGATATGAGGATGGCAGTCAAATATTATAGGATGGCTGCTAATGCTGATTTTGATGAAGGACAATATCATCTAGGGTTGTGCTATCTTTATGGTAATGGTATAGCTAAAAATGAAGATAAAGCCTTTCGCTGGCTATATAAGGCAGCAAAGCAAAATCACACTCCAGCTCAATATGAAGTAGCTAAGGCTTATCAGGAAGGTCGTGGTACTGCAAACAATATGTCAAAGGCAAAGTATTGGTATAATAAAGCTGCAAAAAGTGATTATCCGAAGGCCTTATTTCGTTTGGCAACATTTTATTACAATGGGATCTCAGTTGTGCAGGATTTAGGTAAGGCTGCAACGCTGTTTAGAAAGGCATCTGACAAAAATCTTCCTATTGCCACATATTATTTAAGCATTTGTTATGCCAAAGGTTATGGTGTTGAGAAGAATGAGATGCGTGCATATATGTTGCTAAAGAAGGCTGCAGATGGAGGATTGGCAGAGGCACAGAATAGATTTGGCGAATGGATTGAAGCAGGCAAGGTGGGCAATGCTGATATTGCAAAGGCTATAGGATATTACCGTAAGGCGGCAGCGAAAGGCAATGGAGCAGCTCATTATCACCTCGGTCTTTGCTATTATTATGGTCATGGCATACATCAAAATGACCGAGAAGCTTATAAAAACTTTCTCATCGCTGCTGAATATGGTATAGCTCCGGCAGAGTTTTATTTGGGGATTTGCTTTCTTAAAGGTATTGGTGTTTCACGAAATGAAGATAAGGGTGCAGAATGGATAAAGCAAGCTGCCTATGATGGTGATCGTTATGCAGCTCGTTATGCAGAAAAGTTAAAGACATATTTTGAACAGGTTGCAGCTTACGATACTCTCGGCTATTATCTAGCTCCGATTGTGCCTAAAATGGAACAGGATAGTGTCTTTGACGAGCCTATTGAGATTGAGAAGACCGATCCAAAGACAAAATAAAACATTAAAAATAAATCAAAAAACTAATAATTATGGCTTTTAATCAAGTTGATTTAAGTAGGTTTACCTACGAACAGCAGCAGATGGCTTCGGCTGCATTTCCTTCGCTCATGCGTAAGGTTTATACGTGGATGATGTTAGCAATGGCTATTACAGCTTTTATGGCTTATACCATAGCTAATAATGCAACATTTATTAATGCTCTTTTCACGAGTAGTGCTACAATGTTAATTCTCATTTTAGCGGAATTAGGGCTCGTGATTTTTTTAACGGCTCGTATCAATCGCATGTCGTTGACTACTGCCACGCTTATGTTTGTAATTTATTCAGCCATTAATGGTATTGTGCTTGCGCCAATATTTTTGGTTTATACAGAATCTTCGATAGTAAATACATTTATTATCACAGCGGTAACCTTTGCAGTAATGGCGTTGTTTGGTTATCGTACATCAAAAAATCTTTCAAAGATAGGTCAAATTCTGTTTATGGCTTTGATAGGACTTATCGTGGCTACTTTTGTGAATATATTTGTAGCTAGTAGTGGCTTTGAGATGATTCTCAACTATGCAGGTGTGCTTATTTTCGTTGGTCTTACTGCTTGGGATTCACAGAAGATCAAGTATATGTTGCTTCAATGTGAGGATGCTGGTGAGGGAGCACAAAAGATAGCTCTTATGGGTGCGCTTTCGTTATACCTTGATTTCATCAATCTTTTCCTTTATCTTTTGCGTATTTTTGGTCGCAGGGATTAGAGTTTTTCGAGCCAAATATATAAGCCTCACGAGTTTTTGTGGGGCTTTTTTGTATGTGTGCATGTATTTCCGTCGTACTTTTACTCAAACGGTAACAAGCCTTCTTCTATAGGCAGAAGTGTGAATGACTGGCGGTGATATGGGGTGATGCCGAAATCGCGTATAGCTTGTCGGTGGCGCTTCGTTGGATAGCCTTTGTTGTTTTGCCAATCGTATTGTGGGTATTCTTTGGTAAGGTTGTCCATATAGTCATCACGATAGGTTTTTGCCAAGATGCTTGCAGCTGCTATTGAAAGGTATTTCCCATCGCCTTTAACGATTGTCGTGTATAGAAGGTTTTTATAAGGCTTAAAACGATTCCCGTCAACAATTACGGCTTCGGGCTTGACAGAGAGTGCGTCAAGGGCTCTGTGCATAGCCAGTATGCTAGCGTTGAGAATGTTTATTTTGTCTATTTCTTCTGTTGTCGCTATGCCTATGCTCCAAGCTATGGCATCACTCTCAATTTGTTGGCGCAAGGCATAACGCTTTTTTTTGCAGAGTTGTTTTGAGTCGTTCAGTAGTTCATTCCTGTAATCTTTTGGCAGAATGACTGCTGCTGCAAATACACTTCCTGCTAGACAACCTCTTCCAGCTTCGTCGCAACCAGCCTCGATGAGTTCTTTATTATAATAAGGTAAGAGCATCTGTGTGTGTTCGTTTTTTATATTGCAAAAATACAGTTTTATTTTTAGAAACTCTTTTTCTTTTTTATTATTAAGGTGTGTTCTGTAAATTCTAAAACGATATAATTCGTAGAACCCACATTAAAACAGAAATGCTCACCATCAAGGTGAGCATTTCTAATTATTTAAGATTATTTGAAAAAATTATTTGTTCAAATATCTCTTACCATTCATGATTACGATACCCTTGTAGTTCTTGTCAACTTGAACACCCTGGAGGTTGAATATACGGTTGTCAACAGATTTCTTAACGTCAACAACGTTGATATCTTCGATGCCAGTACCTTGACCCTTGATGAGATATACGCGGTCGAAGAAGAATTCATTAGCAACAGCACCATAGTTGATAGTGATGCGATTCATTACATCTGTCTGGCTAACAGCAGCCCAGTGGAACATATATTGCTGCCAATCTGTTGTCAAATTAATATCTTGATAGCCACCACCTGAGTATGTTTCACTATTCTGATATGCGAACTGAACCTTACCACCTTCATTCAAAGCCTTTGCATAGAATGCCATAGTGTAATCCTGACCTTGTTCAAGTGTTATGTCGTAAGCCAATTGAGAGTCCCAAGCATTACCTGCTGTTGGGTTAACTAGATGTAAGCAACCTGCACTTCCTTCATATCCAGGAGTTGCCTGTTTGAATGAACCAGTTCCCCAACCATACCATGCACCGATGCCTTTGTTGAAGTTGTAAGAATCCTCATCGAGCAAGTTGTCTTCTGGATTTGGCTCTAGAGCAGGATCTACGCTAGCAGGAGTGAATTCATAACCATTGAAACCAATTTGTGATGAGTGTTGGAATAGCCAATATGTCTTACCTGCAACAACGTCAATGTTGAGATTTCCGAAGAAAGCTTGGTTACCTAAAGCGATTACATAAGCATCATCAGGTTCTGTCCATTCTTTTTCTGCATGTTGAGCTTGAAGTTCTGCATTTGTAAAGAATTGCATTTTTCCTTCAGCATCTTTCTTACCATTGATATAGCCTTCTGCTTCATAAGGTAATGCCTTCATAGTGCTTTCGTCAACAATGAATGTACGACGACTACCCTTATTTGCCCAAATCTTAATAGTAAGGTGTCCATCTACTTTTGGAGTGAACTTATAATAAAGACCCATTACAGGAAGTCCATTAGAACCATCAGATTTATAATATTCGTAATCAGGTGAGAATTTATATTGAGATTCACTTTCTGAATATTTCTTTAAAGCTTTAATTTCTATAGCAGGGTTACCAGAACCTTCGAGCCATGGGTACATGAGGTCACCATTGTTACCATTCTTCCACTTAACATCGTTCCAACCTTCTGTCCAACCTGCGAATTCACCAGTTTCTGTAGTAGGAACATCCTTAGGAGTTGTACCACCTACAGCTTCACAATCCATATTCGCAGTTCCAAATTTAACGATTGACTTTCCGTCAACAGCATTTGTAGCATTCCATGTAGTCATGTCTGTAACAGCTGCAAATTCAGGTGCATAAGTCATAGTCTTCGCTTCATCCATAGTGATGGCTGTATAAACTTCTGGCTGTGCTGGAATAGGGCCATCTATTTCTTCTACATAGATAGCATAGATGTTAATACCGCTTGATGCACTATACAGATAGAGAGTAGTTGCTTCGCCTGTATATTCAAAAGAATCATAAGCAGGATTACCACCATCAGGAGCCTCAATTGTACCGATTACGTTATCAAATGTACCTGCAGCAACATTAAGAGTTCTTGCTCCACCAGAACTGCTTGAAGAGATGCGAATAACCTTGATAGTAGCAGGGCCGGCAACGTCAAATTTCAAATGACGTGATTCTGCCTTACCTGTACCGCCAAGCTTTAAACGCTTAGTGTATTCAACACCATCAACAGTCTTGGAGTTAGCATCAACAGCAACAGATGCATCCTCTGTAGCTGCAACTGTCAAACCATCAATTGTTGTGGTTGCCTTAATAGTTTGGTCTTCCCATGTAGAGAAATTCCAAGTCTTTGTCCAATTCTGAGCATTAGCATAGCTAATTGCTGCGAAAAAGACAACCAAAAGAGTAAATAATTTCTTCATAATTTTAAAGTTGTTTTGTTAATAAATTTGTTAATAAATATGGTTAATAAACTCTAATAAGTTTCAAAGTTTCAAATATTTGTCAGTAGATAGCATACAAAGATAATGTAATTTATGAAATTACAAAAAAATAATGGATTATTTTCTTTCATGTAGAAAATATCATAAAAAAAAGATTGTATTTTTATGCCCTAGATTCAAAATCGAAGTGCAAGACAGAGTATCTCACAAATATTTTTATTTCATGTGGTTTTTTAAGGTGGGTTCTATAAATTATATCGTGATGAACTAAAAAAGTTTATATCATTTTATTTTAGAATTTATAGAACACTCCTCCGATAACCCTTTTAAGTTTGACTCTGACCGCTAGTTGTTGGGTGTGTCAATTGTCCTTATTGCGTGGCAGAACTCACGCGATTTTGTTTTCCGAATTATCGTTTCTCATCGTGTGCGTTATGGGTGCCGAACAAGGCGGTTTGCGAGGTGCGTAAGGATAGTTTGCGAGGTGCGTAAGGATGGTTTGCGAGGGCTGTCGCGTGCGTTTGATTTTTTGGCACGGGGCAGACTGCGCAACAGCGGTCAGAAAATAGCAAGATGTTTCTTGTTTTGTACCAGTAAGTCAAAGAACGCTTTTTAGTTTCATCATGATGTTATCGTACAGGCAAAGATACAACACCTGTTAATGGCAAGTTCTCAATAGTTCTCGATAGTTCCCGATTTGGGATGATTTGGGACGATTCTTCATGATAAGCAAAACTCCCTTCTGCATTCGTGAGCAGTTTGTCTTCTATTTCTCGCGACTCGGCAAAGATTAAATATTATTAGATCAAAATATTTTTGTTTTTATCAGATTGCATCTTTGATATTAAAAAGAAGATCAAAATATTTAAAAGGCTTCTTATTATGGTCTTACTTAAGGTGTGTTCTATAAATTCTAAAATGATATAAACACTTTTGGTAGCTACTATTTCGAGTGCTTTCAGTTTCTTTTTGGCATATTTTTGCGTATCAATCAGTTGCATAGCTCGCTATGCGCCTGCTCTCAACACAAAATTAGTGCAAGGCGAGTGCAGAATGAAATTTATTTCAATTATGCCGAGCCGAAGCCTAATTTGACTTCGTCTTCTTCCTTCGCACCTCGGCATAGATTAAGCGAGCTTATCTCTGCTCTCGGTTTGTCGTCAGTTGCAGGAACTGAAAAAATCTACTCAAAAACAATCCTAAAATCATCTCGATATAATTTATAGAACCCACCTTTAGTGTATTATGTTGAGGATATAGTTGTTTCTATCCTCCATACCATTCAATATCTTCTTCATATTTCGCATCCTCGATAGGAATCTCTTCCCATTTTGGAGAGCCGCAAAGTATTGACCTCTGCTCAATGCGAATGACATTCACTTCTGGTTTTTCGTATTTTGCTGACATATAAAAACCTCCCTTCTTCATTATTTGACGATGAATTTCTTGCCATTCTGTATATACAAGCCCGGTGTCAATTTGTGGCGATTGACAGCCACGCCAGCAGGTGTATAGATTGCATCGTTTGTGGAGTCAGCACGCAGACGCGCGTCAAGACCGATGATGCCTGTCGTGTCGTCCTCGCCGAGGGTGGTAATCTGCATCTTTGCTTGTTCCAGTGGTGCAACATATTCGTCGTTCCATTGTGTAGGAGTCTTCACCATCTTCCAGCGGTTGCAAGGCAAATCTATGGCCTCCGTAATTTTTTTCAGCGTGCCTTCTTGCAAGACATAGATGAGGCTACCTGTTTGTGGAGTGAGTCCCTCCTCACCTGTGTATGTGCCGATGAAGTCGTAATTGTCCATTGTCGTAGCACATGCTATGTGTCCTGGCTGTGCGTCTGTGGCTGCACACAGGGTGGTGTTTTCCTGTGTAAACTCAAGGGCGGTGCCTGTCTTCGAGCGGATGAAGTAAGGAGTATGAGGCTTCGTGCTTTCACCTACTTCAAGGAGTTTCACTACCACCACGTCCTTGCCGGCATCTTCTTCACCGCCCACTACCGAGCCTTTCGTCGATACCATATAGATTTTTGCGATAGTGACTTCGTCTGCCAAGTCTGATGTCATCTTTACGCTGAATGGCAGGTAGAGACCTTCGTATTTGTCTTTGTCAGCTTCAGTAAATGCGCGCTTGTATTTTACCGTCACATCCTCTATGTCTGTAGTGGCTGTATATGGCGTTGCATCATCAATTTCCATAGCAGGTTTGTTTATTGCCCAGCCTTCTGGCACGTAGCTTCCTGTACGTGATATATTTTTTGTGTCCAATCCAGGAGGACATTCAAATGTACCTGTTGAAGCAACTCCGTCAAGCCATGCGGCTGTTGCACAATAGCCAGGATCTGCCGGGTTAATCATATCGCCCCACTTTGTGAAGCCTACCTTTACAGAGTTCAGTTTTGTACAACCAGAGAACATTTGATAATAGCACATATATGTCAATGTCGTGGCTGGAAGTTCAGGAGCTGCGGTAAGAGCTTTACAGTCCTGGAACATAGCATTATAGCAAGCAGGTTGCAATTCTGTGGCTGGCAATTCAGGAGCAGTATTTAGAGAAGTACAGCTACCGAACATCTGCCTATAGCAACTCTCTGCCAATTCTGTGGCAGGCAATTCAGGAGCAGTCTCAAGAGCTTTACAGTCCTGGAACATACCTATATAGCAATACTCTGCCAATGTCGTGGCTGGCAATGCTGGAGCAGTCTTTAGAGCCTTACAGCCATAGAACATCTCACCATAGCATTGATATGTCAATGTCGTGGCTGGAAGTTTAGGAGCTGCGGTAAGAGTTTCACAATTTTTGAACAATTTAGCGAAGCAATTATTGCAAGGAATGGTAGTTGTTGTCAAATTCTTATCTACAAGCGACATCACACTTCCGCTGGCAGCAACATTTTTTGTTAATACAAACTGATATTCCCCGCTGCCTGTTGAGAACGAAGTGACTGTATCTGCTGTGTTGCGGAAATACACCTTGTC
>JAZLJQ010000016.1:0-5370 GCA_045617965.1 Prevotella sp. | reverse complement strand
AAATTTCGCTACAATCGTAGCAGGTTCCTATGATAGAGTGAAGACTCAAAAAGGTTATAAGTCGGGAGCCATTGTTCAAGTGAATAAAGCCTCACTCCGTAAGGAACTTGAGAAGGCTGGTGTTGTACGTTCTCTATCATCTGGATTTTAATATATCGTAATATGAAGAAAGTGTTTTTTATGCTAGCTTTTACATTGAGTATAGTAGCTAACGCACAGTATCGTGACGTAAAAATGCCAGATGCTCCGAAGCATACAAACTATAGGAATTATAGTGCCGAAAATTCCGGGTTCTGGTGTGCGGTAGAAGCAGAAGGAGGAAGTAGTGTTATGGTCCAAAGTACTAATATGCAGTATGTTGGTGCTACGTGGACAGGTGGATATCGCGTTAATGAATTCCTACGTATTGGTGCAGGTCTTGGCGTACGCTACTATGTAAATAATGCAGATGTACGTGATACTGACAACAAGTTCGGAGTTCCAATCTTTGCCAACGTACGTGGTAATTTTATCTCTGCTTATGACCGAAATAGTGTACCTTTTTGGTCTGTAAATATAGGCGGTATAACCAATGAAGGCTTCTTTGCAAGTCCAACTGTAGGATATAGTTTTGGAGGCTTGCGCAACAATTTCCAGATAGGTATCAACTACACGATTACTAGCTTTAAGAATTGTACCAAAGAAAATACAGCTTATAGCTATTTTGGCTTGAAACTGGGATATGAATTCTAAAGAACTAAAAATACTTATTTTATGAAAAAGGCATTATTAACGTTATTAGCAGCATTATTTTTGATGTCTGCAAATGCTCAAACACAAACTATTTATGCACGCTCATCTATTAGATGTATGGGGGTGGAATTAGATGGTTCACAGACACTTCGCGTTCAAGGATATGGACGTAACCGTTCTGATGCTAAGGAGCAGGCTATGAAGAATGCTGTGTGGGCTGTTATTTTTGAAGGAATACGCGATGGCGTAGAAGGTTGCAATATGCGTCCTTTGGTGACAGAAGTAAATGCAAAGGAACGTTATGAGGATTATTTCAATATATTCTTCGCTGATAATGGCGAATACAAGAAATATGTTTCATTGCGTGATACAAAAAAACGTTCTGGTGGGAGATCAAAAGACAAGTTAGGCTATGTTTATGACCTTACGATTCGAGTACTCAGAGCTGAATTGAAGGCACGCCTAAAGGCAGATAATCTCATTGACTAAAAATTATAATAGTATGAAACTTAGAACATTATTATCAATTCTGTTGTTGGCAATGTGCTCGTTGTCAGCAATGGGACAGGCAAAAAAACCAACGCTTATGGTTGTTCCGAGCGATGCGTGGTGTAAGGAACATGGTTTCGAACAGACTTTCGATAACCAAGGAACCTCAGAACAAATACCAGACTATAAGGCGGCAGTATCCAAAGATAAACAGTTGAATGCCGTTATCTCTAAAATAAACATACTGATGGCTGATCGTGGATTCCCACTTAAAGACTTACAGCAGAATGTAAAAAGCATCTCAAATCTCTCTGCAGAAGACCGCCTTATTACGAGTAAGACAAGTGGTGCGGCTATTACCGAAAGCCCACTCGATCGTTTGCGTCGCACTGCAAAAGCTGACATTATTCTTGAAATTGACTGGACAGTAAATACTGTTGGACCTAAGAGTAGTATCACCTATAATCTTCGTGCGCTTGATGCATATAGTAATAAGCAGGTTGCTGGTGCAGAAGGAACAGGAAAGGGATCTTTCTCCGCAGAAGTTCCTGTTTTATTGGAAGAGGCTGTTCAGGATCATATGGACTCTTTCGTGGAGCGTCTGCAGCAACATTTTGATGACTTATTGGCGAATGGCAGGGAAGTTGTTCTGGATATGCGTGTTTTTGATAGTAGCGCAGTTGACTTTGAAAAGGAATACAATGGCTATGAACTAAATGAGATTATTGACAATTGGCTTGCTGACAATTGTGTGAATCATCGTTTTAGCAAGTCGGATGCAACAGAGTCAATGATTCTATATGAACAGGTTCGTATTCCATTGTATAAAGCAAATGGAATGGCACAAGACACATACGGTTTTGCTCGTGAGCTGGCACGCTTTCTTAGTGCTGCGCCATATAGTATTCCTGTCAAGACAGTAAATCGTGGACTTGGTCGTTGTCTTTTAATTTTAGGAGAAAAATAAGGAGGATTTAATCATGAAAAAGAAAAACTTATTATCAGCAATTTTCCTAATGGCATGCATCAGTATGTATGCACAGGATTGTGTAATGCCTGTATCGGTTCAACTTGATGAAGATTTTTCTAATGTCCCTACTGCCGCAAGGAATGTACTTTTTCAGTCATTGAACCGCATAGCGACAGAAAATGGCCTAACAACAGATGCACCAACCACCCCTTTTGTTTTAACAGCACATTGTGATGTTCTTGATAAAAGCAATCTACCAGGACCTCCAATCCAAACTGTATATAATCTTGGTGTCACATTCTATATGGCAGATACATACACAAAAAAGAAATTTGGAACTGCATATATTACTCTCGATGGTGTTGGCACAGGTGAGGTAAAGAGTTACATCAATGCTTTCCGTAGCATTAACTCAAATAACAACGAAATCAAGAGTCTTATCAATCGCGGCAAAAAAAATATGATGGATTATTATGATACACAATATCAAAACATCATCAAAGAGGCAAAGCGAATTGCGGCTTTACAGAATTATGAAGAAGCTCTTTCTATGGTGCTCTCTATCCCAATTTGTTCAAAAGGGGGTGATGAAGCATCAAAGTTTGGTCTGCAGTTGTACGCTAAGTATCTAGATCGCATGAACCTTTACATCCTCAACCATGCACGAGCGCTTTGGGCTGCAGGTCAAGATCAACAAACCGCATATGATGTATGTGCAATGCTTGCACAGATTGATCCTGATGCTGCATGCTACGGAGAGGCTTCAAAGTTGATGAAGGAAGTTAAGGCACAGGTTCGTAGCGATATTGACTTTGAAATGCGTGAAAAATATCGCGATCAGATTCAGCTTGAGAAAGATCGTATTGCTGCTGCACGAGCTGTAGGCGTTGCTTTTGGTAATGGTCAAAAGCCAACAACCACAAACCTTATGTGGCTTAGGTGAAATTTTGCTTATTAACGGGAGCCCCCTCTCTCTACATATTTAACACATTACCAAGGGTAGTGGTAATTAACAAATTTTTTTAACAATGAAAAAGATTTTTTGTATGGTTGCTCTTGCATTCACAACCCTAACCATGAGTGCACAAGACGATTCTAAGTGGACAGTGAAAGCTGGCGTTGGTCTGTCATCTGTTGTAGGCAGTGATACAGACACCAAAAATGTGTTTGCCTATAAGGTTGGAGCTACTTATGATTTGGGACTTTCCGAGAATTTCTCAATCATCCCGGGACTGGAGTTCGCAACTAAGGGATACACATCGGATGTAGTTGATGGTAACATAAGCATGTCATATCTCCAGATACCTATTCATGCTGCTTACAAGTTCCCTCTATCTGACAACATGAAGTTGGTAGTTAAGGCTGGTCCGTACATTGCTTATGGTCTCTTTGGCAGTGATATCGAATTGTATGGTGGTGGAAAGACTAACGTCTTTGATTCTGATGGTGGATTTAATCGTTTTGATGCAGGCGTAAATGGTGGAGTTTCTGTTGATTTTGGTGTTTTCACTATTGGTGCAGAATACAGCCGTGGTCTAACAAAACTTGATTCTGATGTGGATGCTTACAATCAAGCTTTTGGCCTTGTCTTCGGGTATAAGTTCTAATAAGGAACGAGATTTTATGGTAGATGGTAGAGTCACATTGGCTCTACCATTTCCAATCTACAGATAATATAAGTATAGCAAAATAAATAAAATCATTATGAGAAAAATTATACTTGCCGTTACGATGGCATTCTTTGTTTGCATTAATCTCAGCGCTCAATCATTATCTTCAGTTCTCTCCAAAATCGTTAAGGAACAGACTACTAGTGCTATAACCGCCCAAACTACTGAAGGTACAACTGTAAATGACGAAGTTGGATGTTTTGAAGGAGAAATAGTATATGAGACATTCGAGAACTATTGCGAGTGGATAAATAAAATGCCTAATAGTGTCTATGTTGATGGCGTTCACAAAGTGCGCCTTATCGTAAAAGGCTCCAAAATGCACATGATAGATGAAACAACACAATGCCATACGGTTGTTAATGGTGCATATACTCATTACTGCGACATTACTAAAACTGGTTTTAGTATGGAAAAATGGGATTTTATGATGGCTGCAGCACCTCGTACTCTAGACTATGGTTATGGAGGGCAAGTGGCAAAACTTACAGAAAATACATTTGCCGAAACAGACCAAACGCTAACTATTTTAGATAAAGAATGCAAATTATGGCAAGGAGATATAGTTCATAATATGGGTGGTAGGGCTCAGAAATATTCATGTCACGCATATTGTTCTGACATAAAGGCACCATCTGGATACCCTTTACATTTGTACGGAATGCCTCTTAATACTATTGCGACAAAATGGATTATGAAGTATGATGGTGGCAATGTTGGAATGATGGGAGTAGGAGAATTAAGCTATTATCAGGAAGGAGATGTTATCTCAATAACGCCAAGAGCCGTTTCTGATGAGGAATTTGTGTTGCCTTCATCTTATAAGATTACCAAAGGAAGCCTCAGATCCACTTTAAAAATGTTAAACTATTACAAAGGTGTCAAGAAGGCACTTGAAAAAGCTGGCATAAAAGGAAAGGATAAAACAGCCAAATCAACAGGTGTTCATTTTAAGACTCAAGAAGAATGGGATTTCTAAAATTATTCTTGTTCCTTACACTTGCGTTCGCATGTAACGGATGCATATTAGCACAGAATAGTGAAGAGAACATCTATTATGAGAGAAGTTCTCTTCACTCCATGGTAATAGGACATAAAAACCAAAAGTTCAATGAGGTCGTGGAGCAGGTGTTTAAATCCGCTCCGTTCCCTGAAAGATTTAATGAGCATAATCTTGGTGTGAAATCCGTAGATTTTGCAGAAACTAGTAGTGACTTATCTTCTCATATTGATGTGTTCTGTAAGAAAGTAAACCTTGGACAGAAAATGGTTGCTAAATGGTTTAATAGAAATAAAGCAACAGGAACATTCAACATGGAACTAGTAAAAGAAAGAGGTTTTTACAATGCATCGCAGTCGGATATAAATTTAGCACGTGCTAGTCTTAGAGGAGAAGCTCTGCTTAAAGATGCAGGTGAAAACCTTATTTCTGCCACTTATTTATTGATGAATGATATTACCTATCAAAGTAAGGGTACATCGGGAGGTTTCTTAAAAATGGTGGCAAAG
>JAZLJQ010000015.1:0-2495 GCA_045617965.1 Prevotella sp. | reverse complement strand
CAGCACTTTCTCCTTCAGCCAATCTTTCAGCCACTTCTCTTCCATTTTGACTTTCTAATATTCTTTTGATTTCTAAAAGACCTTTTGTTGTTGCGGTTTCTCCATTAGGTAAAACCTGTCTTAGTGTGTGGACTGGTGCGCCATGAGATATTGCTTCAACAAATCTATTGACTCTCGTTAATACGCTCTCCCTATCTTGCTCGTTAAGACCTCTAAGATTCTTTTCTAATTCGTTTTCATATTTACTTTCTATCTTTGACGATACATCTTTTTCTACATCTTTAGGAATTATTCTTTCGGAATTTGAAATATCAGTATTCACCTCACTACTTAAATCTCCAAGTACCTTATTTGCGAAATCATCTATGGTCAAATCTTTTTCAACACCAAACTTGCCTTTGATATAGTCCCAAAGTTTAGATATTGCCTCTAACACGTTGCGCTTAACCTTTTGCGGTATAGACTCATCAGCTCTAAATTCGCTTAGCCTTCCAACGATTCTTGAAGCTACTTCACTTGCTGTAGCAGTCTCGTTTCCCTTAATGTCTATATATCCCTCATCGCTCTCTACTTCTTTCCATACTTCGCTTTGCTTTAATGCTTCAACAACACTCTTATATGTTTCAGGCTCTTTATCTTTGAGCATCAGCATATATCCGTGTGTATATTCATGTGCAGGAGTATTAGGATTAAAACCTTCTTCTGTTAGGTGGATGCCGTTCTCATCGTGCCAGCCATATATTGTTCCGTCTTTGGTTTTGAGAAATTCTATTCTTTGTGTTATCTTCAAGTCTTTATCATTGAAGATTACATAGTTCATTCCTCTACCATCGCCACCATTTTGATAGCCAGTAGGGACTTTCATTCCTACATATCCAAGTTCATTTAAGAATTTACTTGCTTCGATGTCAGAACCGAGATAAGCCACCAAATTACTATATATGTCTTCTCCTGTTCTCCATCCTGCCATACGCAACTCCTTTTGCAGTTCTTTTTTTGCGTTGTCTGTAGAATAGAAACCTTCTTTATCGTTTGATATGAGGTATTCATATAACTTATCCTTTATTCCTCTACCTACATTTGATGCGTATGGTTCATCAAATCCTAAATAGTTATTACCATTATCATCGGGTATTTCAACTTTATACAACTGACGACGTCCAGAGAGTGTAGCAGTGGCTTCCATATACCTTTTTGCTTCCTCATACCCCTCTTTTGATGCTTGCCTTTCTAAATGGGAAAGGCTATCATTCAAGTCGTCAATTTCCCTTTGGTCGGTAGTTTTCGATATTTTCTTGTTTACATATTCTCTTAAATCGTTGATGCGCTCTTCGTAGTTATGCTTTTTATAATAATCTTCGTATGTAGGATTATCTTCTAACCATTGTTTCGCTTCAGCCACTACGGCACTTGCGTATGGGTTGCCACTTAAAATAGAAACTGACGAGTAATGCTCTGCTGTTCCTCTATTGTTTGTAACATAATGCCCTGCACCATATACCATACTGCCTTCTCCTTCTCTAAAATGAGAACTATCAAACTCATCAAATTTGGCACCGCTACCATGCCATACAGTCATAAATTCTGGAGAAGTTGCATTTTTTTCTTCAGGAATTTTTGGATTTTCAAAATCTTCTATTACCTTTGTCGCAGAATTAAAACCTTTGTTTGGTTGACTTGAGGCCAAAGGAGCCTCCATAGCGAACCATTCAAGGGTTTTTTCTTTGTCAACATATTTGAGATTGTCTTTGCTAAATTCGGATTTAGCATTGTTTATTTCTGAAAGAAGCCTCTGTACAGATTTACCGTGAATGCTTGCAATTTCATTTACCTCTAAATGCTTACCTCCGCGTTCCAACTTTACAGCAATGGTTATTCTTTCATTTCCATGTTCAATTTGTGTTATAATGATAGTACTCTTGCCCTTATCACTACCCCATTCATATACCATTAAAGGAGATTGAATTGCTGTGACGAGGTTTTTTATTTCATCATATTCTATATTATGTTTCTCTAAATGATTCCTAAGTACACTTTGACTCATAGTGATTTCAGAATCATTTAATCCACATGCTTTTAGTAATGCGTTTGGTGCACCCAAATTAAACAAAACTCCAGTTTTAAGGTTTCCATTTACAAACGCATCAACATCATTATTAAACTTATCATTTACCGCCATAAGTTCGGCATCTCTTCCGCTTGCAGAAATAAGTCTATCTAATTCATCCTTTGTGGCAACTTGTACCCTCACGCCCGACTTGCGCAATTTTTTTATCAGTCGTGCAGTATAGTTGCGAGCGCGTTTCGTTATGGGTTGTTTTGGCTCTTGTGCCTCGTTTTGTAATGCTTCCGCCGTGCGATACAATACAACATTGCCCGTTTCCTCATCGACACGTTCCTGTATTGTATCAAAGATATTCCTTACAGCATCACCGAACTCTTCTACTTCTTTTGCCGAAGGATAAGGGTAGCCTTTAAGAGATTCCTTTGTTTCA